>JAEXTA010000117.1 GCA_023453665.1 Bacteroidota bacterium
ATATTCAGCCACTCCAATGCAAGAGCTTTATGCAATGTAAACAGGAATGTTCCCGACGATGTTTTGTTGCGATTAAAGGATAACAACGGATTGATAATGCTTACTGCTGTTCCCTACTTTACAAGGAAAGAACACTATGAATGGATGGACAGGGGTGATACTCTTTATTATAAAATCATAAAAGAATTTCCTGATGATAAATCTAAAGTCGATTCAATAATGGAAAAATGGGAACGTGAAGATATAATGCCTGAAGTTACAGTTAAAGACCTTGCCGATCATTTTGATTATGTGAAAAATCTTATCGGTGTTGATCATATAGGAATCGCAGGAGACTATGATGGAATATACTATACAATTAAAGGAATGGAAGATGTTTCAACATATCCTAATTTATTAATTGAGTTGGTTAGCCGCGGATGGACACAAGATGAGATCAGGAAAATCTGTTCTGAAAATTTCCTTCGCGTATTCGAAGATATTGAAAAAGTATCAGCAAAATTAAAGTTGGAAACTACGCCATCACTAATGAATTTATCAGAGATAAAATGAAATTATATTTTTTGATACTATCAACACTGCTGTTATTTTCTTGTAATCAACAGAGATCAGCTTCCGATTTTTATATGCCCGCTGAATTTGACCCGCAGGAAGCTGTTCATGTCGGCTGGTTTGACAATCCTAAAAAAGACAGTGTTGCTGCGCAGATTGTCTCAGCACTTTATAATTCTGTTCAGGTAAAAATATTTTACTCAAAAGAATCAATGAAGCATAATGCAAATTTACTTTTATCCGGTCATAGTGTTGATTCAAATAAGATAAGCTGGATTAAGGATAGCCTGCGTTATGATTTTCCGCGAGACCCGGGTCCTATATTTCTTATTAATAATAGTGGACAAATGAAGATCGCAGATTTCAACTGGAACCTGTATGGTTATCCTTATGTGTACAAAGGATTTCAACTTGAAAAGTTTGATACTCTGTATGGTGAAATTGAGAAAAGAGAAGCCGCGCGTCTTGGTATTGAAACCATAAGGTCAAACATTGTAAATGAAGGTGGTGCATTTGAAGTAAACGGCAACGAGGTTATGATGGCAATTGAAGAAACTGCTCTTCAACGAAACCCGGGAAAAAGTCTTAACGAAATTGAAAAAGAATATCTGCGTTTAACCGGCAGTAAAAAAATGATTTGGTTAAAGCGTGCTGTGATTCACGACCGCGCATTCGATGGGCCATCTATTGAAAACTGGTTTACCGGCGGCGCTAACGGACACATTGACGAAATGGCTCGCTTCGTTTCCCCCAACACCATATTGCTTGCACAGATTAGTGATGATGAACGAGAAGCTAATCCCATAAGTAAACTCGATTATGAAATTCTTGAAGAGAATTTAAAAATACTTCAGCAAGCAACTGACTTAGATGGAAAACCATTTCGAATCATCCGGGTTCCGAGTCCGAATCTAAATGTGCCGGATTATTTTACTGAACTTATAGTCAGTGATGAATGGAGAGCTGATGGTAGCTTAAACTTGAGTTCGTTTGCAAATGGTGATACTGTTCGCATTACAAAGGCAGTTAGTTATATGAATTTTTTCATTTCAAATGACGTTGTGTTAAGCGCAAAGTATTGGGTAGATGGAATGCCCGAAAGTGAAAAGATAAAAGATGAAGAAGTGAAAAAACTTTTAGAACAATTATTTCCTGAAAGAAAAATTATTCAGATAAATCCGTTAGCAATTAATCGCGGCGGCGGCGGAATTCATTGCGCAACCCAACAACAACCAAAAATAAAAAAGGAAAACTAAAATGAACACTCTCTGCTTTGGTTCTAAATATAAATCAATTTTACTTTTGTCATTCTTTCTTTTTTCTTCAATTGGATATGCACAAAAATACTCAGACCTTACCGAGCTCGATGGCTACAAAACAAAAATATATTTTAGCGCGGGGAATGATGTGCGGGCAAAAATAGTTGCTGAAAGAATGGACCGCGTTCTGGAGTTTTATAATAAAGTTATTGCTTTTGAACCCGAAGTCACCTTACTGATTCTCAATCCTACTGATTGGCCAAAGCATACAACATTTCCGGTTTATGGAATGCCGCATTATGATGATAAGAGAGATTTGTTAATTATAGCATCAGAGAATAACGAATTCTGGAAAAGTTTTATACCTCCGGTTGATCAACTTCCCAAAGAATTGGCAGACAAAATCTCTTCAACTTATGTTGATGAAGAGGGCAACCTATCAATGCAGGCATTTTTTGATTTGCTTGCTATTCATGAACTTGGACACGCATACCACTTCCAGGCAGGATTAAATGTACAACGTATGTGGATGGGTGAACTGTTCTGCAACATACTTCTTCATACATATATTGCTGAAAATGAACCTGAGCAATTACCTGCATTGACTGTCTTTCCTCAAATGGTTATCGCAGGAGGAAAAGAAGAATATAAATACACATCTTTAACGGACATTGAAGAACGTTATGAAGAAATTGGTCAAAACCATCCAAAGAATTATGGCTGGTATCAGTGCAGATGGCACTCAGCCGCTGGTGATATTTATGATGCGGGTGGAGTTGACACATTTGTAAAATTGTGGAATGCTTTTTCCGAACAAAAGGAAAAATTAAGTGATGCTGAATTTGCTGCTTTATTATCGGAAAAAGTTCATCAGTCAATAGCTGATGTTATGTTGAAGTGGGATGAATAAACTAACTTTAACTGAAAGAAAACACAGAGCGAAATTAATATTGTTTGATTTCATTTGCTGTGTGTTCAGCAAAGAAAACGGCGAATGGAAAATTATTTCTGATATTGTCGGGCAGGACCCATCTCCTCAGTAAATAATTTAATACGCATACCCTATTGAAAAATAAAAGAATGTATCCCCAAGAACTATCGGGTTGCCGGGAACATTTTTCTTAAACAAAAAACTTTTGCCGACTGAAAAATCTGCCGGACCTATCGGTGTATCAAAAGATATTGTTGTGCCCACCCCATGTCTTAAATCTTTAAATCGTATCTGTTCCTGTACCCGCCATGTTGAACCAAGATCGTAACGTGCAAGAATATAAGTGTCAAAAAATAATTTTACAGGAAGTTTAAATCTGTATTGAAGAGAAGCCAGGAATAGCTGTCTTCCACGAAATTCATACTCTCTCATACCGAAGAAAGAATTTTGTCCGCCCAGCGAATGATGTTCGCTTAACGGAAGCGTCTTATCACCAAAACCCATTTTCAACCCGCTTGTAATAGTATGAACATCGTTCAATGTAAAATGGTTTTTATACTCCAACCCAATATTCGTATAACCAACATCACCGCCTAAAACAGCCTGTGCGGTTTCATAATATCCATGAAAATAAAAACCTTTTTCGGGATAGGGATATTTATCCTGTATATCGATAGTAGAGCTCAACATAAGACTAACTATTTTAACTTTGTAAGGTTCCGCCTGGTTGCCTGTTGTATTTTTTATTTCGTCAAACTGATAAGTTCCTTTGGCAATAAGGTTGCCGAATCTTTCAACCTGGGTTCCGAGTGAAATTGAGGCGCCGTAAAAAATCTGCCTGTATTCCCCGAGATCGTTCCTTGAAAAATATTTGTCTGATGTCTGCGGCGCATCACCATATACTTTAACATCGTTAAATTTATAAAACGCATCTATTTTATAAGTGAAGTAAGTATCAAATATCCTGTTTGATTTATGTTCAAGTATGTAGCCGCGGTTTCTTGTACCGCCGTATAAAAGCATTCCCAGTTCGGTTCCGCTGCCAAGAACATTTTCGTCTCTAAGGTCCAAAATAAGTTGTGTGCGGTTTTCACTATCCGCGCGGAAACCAACACGAAGCAGACCACTTGTTTTTTCTGAAACCGAAACAATAATAATGTTTTCCCCGTTTTCTTTTTTTAATGAAACATTAATATCCCGGAAAATATTTGTGCTTCTTAAATTTGTAAGCCCCTGTTCAATATCATCTATAGAAATTATTTCTCCTTCATTGAATGGCAGTTCACGGAGTATTACCGTTGCGTTTGTTTTATTGTTGCCTTCAAGTTCAATTTGTGAAAGCACTCCGGGATCAATATCTAAAAACAGTTCTCCGTTGGTGCTGTTAAATCCGCATTCATTAATAGAAGCCAGAATATACCCGGCGGTTCTGTATTCTTTTAAAATTTTTTCTAATTCCCCGGAAAACTTCCTTGCGTTGTATGGCAAACCAACCATTTTATTCAGTCCCGTCATTGCCGAATTAATTATAAGAGAATCCGGTCCTGTTATTTTTATCTGGCTGACATTTTGATTGGGTATTGAAATAATTTTTACATCGGCGTAATCTTCAAACTGAATTATTTCGGCTTTAATATCTTCAAGATCACCAATTAAAAAAATTGAATCAAGATCTTTGAGAATCTGGTGGCTTGAGACAGAGTCAACTATTGAATACCTGTTCAGCAAACTTTTTTCTGTTTCATCCGCGTCTGAATTATACCTGACTCCTTTTATAAAAAATTCTGGTTGACGGAAATTATTCGAATGAATTTCCGACAACTCTTTTATCAACGAAGGTAATTCTGATTTTGTTTTAATATATCCCTCAGATATCAAGTCACCGGCTTTTGAAAAATCTCCCGCATCATAATTGTTTGACGCAGGTGAAATAATATAATCCGCATAGTTAAGTTGATCCTGGTTTAACAGTCTCATTGGTATGCTGACAACCTGGTCGGCAATAACCCAGGGCAAATAAAGATCGTCTTCGGGATGTAATTCGCTTGTTGTGTTTACGGCTATTGTAAAATCAGGATTATAGTCGGACGCAATCTTTGCTGGGATGTTTGCCACAAGCCCGCCATCAATAAGAGTAAGGCTGTCAATATGAATCGGCGATAACAAAAACGACACGCTGGATCTTGCCCTCATTGCCCGGCTTAATGACCCGCCATCCAGTACAACCGGTTTGCCCGATACAAGATCTGTACAAACTGCCCTGTAGTTGTATTTAAGTTCTTCAAAACTTTTGTGTGAATATATCGCCGCTTTAAGTGTAAGCGTATTTAAAAAATTTGATAACCTCAGTCCTTCATTTACAGATGTCGGCAGTATTGGAGTAAGTCCGCTTAGTCGAAGTGCAAAAATTGCGCGATCTTCTGTTATCTTTTGTTCAATGAATAAATCCCTGCGGTTAATTTCTCTGTCAGATGCCAACAAACTGTTCCAGTCAGAATTTTTTGCAATTGAATCAAGTTGATCCACCGAATAACCTGCTGCATACAATCCGCCAACGATACTTCCCATGCTTGTACCAACAATGATGTCCGGATAAATTCCCGCTTCTTCAAAAGCTTTTAAAACCCCGATTTGTGATAGTCCTCTTGCGCCTCCGCCGCTTAATGCAAAAGCAATTTTAGGTTTATTCTTTGGGGAAAGTGTTGTAAGTCCGTAAGGAAGTTTTTTTATCGTCTTATCAACGTTTAACGAATGCCTGGTTTGGGCTGCGGTACTAAAAAAGCAACAAGCTATTAAACAGATAAAAATTATTTTTAATATTCTCATCTCTCAGGTGTTCCGCAACTTATTCTTCTTTTGTTTATGTTTTAATGTGATAAGATAATTGATAGCAGCACCGGATTTCTACCGCAATATTAATACACCCTCATGATCTAAAGGTTGCGGCTGCTAATTCAATAGTATATGTCTCACCATCTTTATATAAAGAAGAACAAATTATTTTCTTTTTTTCTGCTGCGTTTTTGCGTTCTGTTCTGCTGCTTCCATTAACCTTGCCATAAAACCCTGTTTCTTTTTCGGGTTCTTAACTGGCTCTAGCACCATGCCGTCATGTTTGTGATTAATATAGTATTGCTGCGCGATGGAGAATAGGTTGAACATAAAATAATACAGGTTAAGACCTGATGGAAAACTCATAAACATAAGTGTCAACATAACGGGCATTAAATATACAAGCATCTGTTGTTTGGGATCTTTCATTGTCATCTTTTGCTGAACAAATGTTGTTATTCCCATTAACAATGCTAATCCGCTTATCTGGTCAATTCCGAATAACGGAAGTTTAAATGGAAGTTCTAATATTATATCCGGTCGTGATAAATCTGAGATCCAGAACATAAATGGCTGCTGTCGCAGTTCAATCGCTACCTGGAACAATCCCCACAATGCAATAAATATAGGCATCTGAAGCAGCAATGGAAAACATCCGCCTGCAGGATTAATTCCATAAGTAGAATATAACTTCATCGTTTCGGTATTTGCTTTTGAGGGGTCGTCTTTATACTTCTCTTTAATTTCCGCCATCTTCGGCTGAAGCATCTGCATTTTTTTCATCGACTGCATGCTGCTTTTAGTAAGAGGATAAAGCACTACTTTTATGATGAGTGAAAACACAATTATCACAAACCCGAAATTCGGTATAAAGGTATGAAGAAAATTAAACAACGGCAGAAGTACAAACTCTGCGATGGGTCTCACAATAAACTTCAAACCAAAGAAACTTCCAAAGTCAACTATAGCTTCAAAGTTGGTTCCGTAAGTTTTTAAAAGATCATAATCAACTGGACCGATATAAAAAGTAAATGATTGTTTTTCAACCTGGTTATTTTTGAATGGAATAATAAGCCTAGTGCTGTAAAACTCTCTTACACCATTATCTTTTAACGGCTCTCTGTTGCCAGAAATAAAAGCTCCTTCAATTTTTTCCGGGTTTTTGGGAGAGATGAGAATAGCAAAATATTTGTTTCGTACGGCTATCCAATCTACTCTGCCTGTAAAATCTTTTTCAACCTTTGTTCCAACATCAGGCGCATCAAGAATAACCTGTTCATCTCCATAAAAT
>JAEXTA010000140.1 GCA_023453665.1 Bacteroidota bacterium
GTATGGCATCCTGCTGCAGCGCAACCAGTTAAAAGATAAGCATCTGCATTGGATGTGTTGAGATATTTTATATTCATTGTATGACCGCCGCCAATTCCGCCGCCTACATTCGGATCTGCCATATGGCAACCGATACAACCTTCGGATTTAATTCCTGTGTTAGTTGTATGATTTGAACTACCGGTATATTGATAATCAACAAATTGATAACCACCTGTGCCTGCTAACATTTGTGCCTGTACTCCATAGTGTGGATACCATCTGCTGTTGGTAATAACAATTGTATCTGTTGGAGCTGTCTTAGTTGGATCTGGTCTTGGTGATGACATTGATCTTGGTCTGTGGCATGATGCACAAAGATTACCTTTTCCATAATCAAATGTAAAATCACTGACACCGGTTATTGCAGATGTTAATGTAACAGGTGCAACCGTTCTCAAAGCAAAATCTGCTGTTGAGTGAGGTGAATGACATGAAAAACATCCCGGAGGAGATGCGTTAACATGTGCTGTTACCGTTCTTCCCTTCGTGTATTGAATAAATCCTTCGGTTGTATGACATTCAGCACAGGTATTTGAGTTTCTTTCAAAGTCACCGCCGAAAGCATGTTTGGATAATTCCCATTGATATTTACGAGCCCAAACGTAGTAAGTCGTATCATAGTCATAATTATGACAATGTGCACAAACTATTCCTTCTTTAAAGCCATCCCAGTTCACGAATGAACCACCTGGTTCACCCTGATCACCTTTATCACCTTTAGGCCCGGCCGGACCTTCGCAAGCTGCAAAGAGCCCTGCAAATAGCAGAACTAACATTGCAAGCATTCCTGATTTGTAGATTGTTTTCATGTTTTTACTCCACTGTAACTAGTTATGTTAATCGATCAATTAATTAGAGTTAATATTTTATATCGCTGCCTGATAAGTTCAATAGTCCATCCACGTGTTTAGATGGATTTGTAAAATTTAAATTTGCATTTACAACACCACCGTGACATTGAGAACAAGTCAGAGCATTTGGATGAGTTCCGCCTTCTGAAACAGTTTTGGGTAAAGCTTTTTCTAATAATGTCGGTTTTGTAGGATCTCCATGACACGTTCCGCAAGTAGCAGTTGACGGGTCATTCCAAACCGGTTTGTTGCCTGTATTACCATTTTTAAAATTTCCATGACAGTATGTGTTGGAACATGTCTGATCTGTTAAGCTATAAGATGGATTTGGAACAAACAATGGCAATGATGCACTATAATTAGCAGTTGAAGGGTGATTGGTTGTTATAGTTGCGAGATAATTTGCCATGATAATTTCAGCTCTGGAATCACCATCAAGATGACCGTCACTATAAACACCACCCGGCACAACGTGACACTCAGCACAAGACATGGTCTTTCCTTTTAAGTTTCCTGCAAGATGAACCTGGTGAGCACCAACACCTCTCGCAGTATTTTCAGTGTTACCGTTCAGGTCACGCGGAGGTGCTGAACTTGTTTCACTTCCGTGACAAGTTGAACAGTTCTCAGGACCATTGGTTCCACTATGACATGTTAAACATGATGGACCCGCGAAAGCACCCTGATATGAATCACCGTGACACTGTTTACAATCACTGACAATCCAGCCGTTTGCGCTAACCAGTTTGCCGTGGAATTCAGGGGAGGATGTATCAAGCACTCCCTTGTAATGAACCTTACCTGTATCCGGTGTTTCAATGTTTGTTTCAAGTTCGCTGCAGCCTATAAAAAGAAATCCTGCAGTGAACAAAACCAAATTTATGATTATAAAATATTTCATTTTAATCCCGTTAAATTTCATTTTCAATTTGTTCCGTGACAATATCCACAAAAGCCTACAGTTTTAAGGCTCGATGGCGATGCATTCGCATGGCAGTTATAACAGATAGATGCTTCAGTATCGTGCCAGTCACCCATCTCACCACGCATAAAGTTTGTAGGATGAGTTTTCGGATTATTTCCTTTTATACCATCATAATCAAAGTGACAGGAGATACATGTCGGGTCTCCGCCTTGCACGTCATGACATGAGACGCAACTTTCAATATTACGTTTAGCTAATATTGCATGTTCACCGCCGCCGCTGCCTACAAGAACAGTTTTAAAGTTTGGCAAAAGGTGAGACGCAGGAACAATTCCACCCATTGCAAAATCACCGCCTTCTGATTGATGGCATGTAGCACAGAAGTTTTCAACCTGATGACAACTCTGGCAATCGGATGTTTTGCCTCTGGCATCGATGCCGTGAACAAACCGGTAATTCAGTTCGTGTACTCTTGTTATCTGCTGCTGTTTAACTCCATCAACAAAATTTGTAGATGAATAAGGCTGATAAAAATCATCAGCAGTATTACCTTCTGTTATCATTGTGGTTCCAACGTGACAACTTTCACAGGAATTGTTGTCGTGACACATAACACAATTCGCATCAAACGCGTTTGCTGCAAATTTATGTGACTTTGTAAAGTTTGTATTTTTATGTGACTGTGGAATCAATCCGACTGTTGACGTGTGACAGGACTCACAAGCATTTGATACAACTGTTACATCATTGTGACAGGTATAGCAGTTTTCCATAACCGGATTAGGCTGTGATGCCTGGAATCCATATGCTGCTTCTGATACTCCTTTGTGACATGATTCACAGTTCATTTTCTGGCTGGCAATATGAAAGTTATGATCAAAACTTAAAGCAGCCGCAGTTTGAATGAGTGGTTCATAAACATTTTCATAATGACATGTACTACACTGGGTGTCATCTGATACATCGTGACATTCAACACAACTATCGTGATCTGGCATAAGTCTGTCAGAAAGTGATTTGCTGGTTTGAACTTTTGAATGGCAGGATTCACACGAAGCAATTTCAGCATGCACCGAGTGTGAAAACTTTATAACAGCTTCATTACTTTTGGGTGCTGTGTTTGATTCACTGCTGCTGAACGCCGTGAACAACAGGAAACCTGTTGCAGCACAAAGTAATAACAAATAAATGTATGCTAATTTCATATTACAATAAATTTAAGTTTGTGTTAAACCAGTAATTAACTTTAAAGAATAATCTCAGATCATTTTTATAGAGCTTGTTATCCATATACTGCCCCTGCAAATCAAAAGAAATCAATTTAAAGGGACGGAAATTTATTCCAGCTAATAAAGCAGTCAGATTGTTTTTCTCAGCATCCTCTGAAAGTTTATAACTTGTATAGGACAAACCGAGAGAAGGAGTAATCAAACCTTTCATAAGTGTGTATGCTGTGTGAAGAGATATAGCATCCATTTCACCTGCATAACCGAGATTCTTTCGATAGTTCAGGCTTCCGTAAGTTGTAACTGCGCCAACCGATATTCTCTGAGAATTGTCGTCTTTATAAGTTACGTTGGCAAATTTTCCCAGGACAGTTAAGTAATTACTGAACTTATAATCGATGCCGCCTTCAATCTCCTGTGTATTTCCATAATCGAATACTGAAAAGATAGAATTATATCTTATCATTGGTTCACGGTAATTGTAGTAAAGATTGATCCCTACATTTTCAATTTTTATGTACCTTGCATCAACTTCAAATCTTGAGGCCTGGTCATAATTCATGTCGTAATCAAAGCGTGTATTTACTTCGAGCAGATTTTTTGAAAGGTAACCAAGTTCAACTGAAGCATATTCATATTTATTCGAATTATTTTCAATCTCTACCTGAATCGGATTCATATCCGCGTCATACCTGGTTGCGGTATATTTGTATGGTTTAAAATTTTTATTCACATAACTAAAGCCGATTTGAAAATCGGTTATAGCTGTTGTTACAAACTTTCCACCAAAGATATAATCATTTGAAATATCGTCTGTCATTTCTAGTTTTTGATAAGCCGGAACATTTCCGCCAAAATATGCTGTAAACTTTGTAGCATCTTTTTTAAGTGAGATTGTTCCGCCGTCAAATACTCCGCCGGCAACAGAATTAAATACAGGCTGCCTTCCGAGTTTAATAGTGGCTATGTTGAATAAATCTCTTGCTTCAAGGTAAAGATTATATAAACGCAGTCTCGGATCATCTTTCTGCTTTTCTGAAAAATCATTTTCCAGATTCAGATTCGTTCTTATAGAAAACATATCCTGGTTGATATTCAGATTAAGCAGTTGGAATGACCGTATATGATTTGTTGATACATCAACAGAATCGAATCTTTCAAATGCATATATAGAAGATGAAAACCTCCCGTTAATGTTCTGGGAGGCTACAATTCCTGTTAAGCATAAGAAACAACTAATTATATATAGTAGTTTTTTCATGTTATGATAAACTCATTTTAAGATTATTTAGTCTCAGGAACAGAGTGTTTAATTTTATCCCAAGCCTCAGTTATGTTGATTTCTTTAAATGTCGGACTTTCAGAATTATGACAGGACACGCAAAAATTTTCCAGCTTTTCATGTACTATCAAACCTTTTGCAATTGATTCTTCTCTGCTTTTCATAACCTTCATATCTTTGTAACCAGAACCCGCACCGTGACAGGTTTCGCATTGAACGCCGTCTTCCATTTTAAATTTTGCACCGAGAAGTGATTTATCAACATCGTGACCGCTAACGTGACATTTCAAACAAGCCTGTGTTTCAGCAGCAGGAGTTGTGTGACCCAATCCTTTTGCAATTTCATTTGCTTTTTCTGTCTGAAGTGTTTTGAATGCCTGTGAGTGTTTGCTTTGTTTCCAAATATCGAGTTGTTTCCCCTGTTTTTCAGTTTTGTGACACATACCGCATGCATCAGCCCCTATAAATGAATTTTTGTTTTGAGCATTGATGCTCATAACAACTGCAAAGCTAAATAATACAGGTAAGAACATTTTTTTTAACATAACTACTCCTGCTTGAGTGTTGAATAATTTATAATCAATAATCATTATCAGACTTTGTATGCCTGATCTTTTGTCATTCAAGTACGTTTTCCGTACTGTTTCAATAATTTAATGAGCTGTTTTTTCACTTTGTCTCATCCTTAAGGATGAGAACTGAAATTCAATTGCATATTTTGTGCAAAAACCAAACCATTATTGTTGTTCAATAATTCAGCAGATTATTAAACAGATCAATTTCATTACTGAGAAATTTTCGTTTTTTGCTTCTCAGTAAAGAGAATGTAGATTCATAAATATCAACTTTTTTATGGATTATTTTGATTTCCAGACACATATTTTGAAGAGAATTACTTTGACAACACTGTTAAAAAAAAATTATTTACAAGTGGAAGCATTAACTGACGAAACACTATACCGAAGAGTTTTTTTTAAGTAATTTTAATCGTGTTTGTTTTAGATTTTCATAACACGAATAAAAATCTGACAGAAATTTAATTATTTATTTTAAAATGTAAATAGTTGCATATATAAATATTATGGAATCAAATCCAGAACAACATATCTTGCAGAGTGTAAAGCGGTTCAATCAACGAATTACAAGGCTGACCGAATTAAGTAAACGATTAGCCCTGATAAGGCTTTCGATTTTCCTGGTTTCGCTGATCACGTTCTTTTTCTTTTTTGCATTGTCTATTAGTAGTGGGTACTGGATCACCCTTTTCGTTTTCATTTTTGTATTCGGAATATTGACAGGGATACAAAATAAAATTGATAGTTCGATTGCAAGGATCAAATTGTGGGTAACAATAAAGGAATCAAATATCTCCCGCCTAAATATTAATTGGCAGAATATCACTCAGCATAATAAGCTTATAACAGATAATGATCATCCATTCTTAAAAGATCTTGACATAGCGGGACATAACTCACTTTTACACTTGATTGATAACACAATCTCAGACCAGGGATATGAATTACTCTTCAAATGGTTAAGCAATTATAATCCTGAATATGATGAGATCATTCAAAGACAAAAGTTCGTTAAAGAACTAATTTCTGAAACAAGATTCCGTGATAAGTTTCAGTTGCAGTTTATGCTTACATCCAAACATAAACTTGATGGTAACGGACTTTACAAAAGGCTGGTTGAATCAAACTCATTTAAGTCAGTGAACTGGATTTTCAGAGTGTTATTATTTGTTGCACCTGTTAATTTTTGTCTGTTCATTTTATATCTCTTGTTTGATATACCTGCCTATTTTGCTGTGACCTCCCTTCTTTACATTGCCATACACTTCTTTAATCTAAGATATATCAGTGAGTTATTTGAGAAAGCCGAATCGTTATTCAGTGTACTAGGTAAATTCAGCAATATCTTTGAATTCATAGAAAATAACCCGACTTACAAAAGTAAAAATGTTTTAGCATTATGTTCAGTATTCAGGAATTCCGGAACCAGACCATCAGGTGAATTTAAAAAGCTGAACAGGATATTATATGCTCTTAGTTTTCAAAAGAATCCGTTCTTTGAATTACTTCTAAACCTGCTTTTCCCCTGGGATTTTTATTTTGCGTTAAGATTTGAAAAAGTCAAAAATGAAATAAAAGATTTACTACCTGATTGGCTTGATGTATGTTACAAACTCGATGCTCTTATCGCCCTGGCAAATTTCGGCTGGTTAAACCCCGATTACAAATTCCCTGAAATCGTTAAATCAACTTCGGAAGATAAAGATGTATTCTCAGCCAGACTAATCGGACATCCATTAATTCCAAAGGAACAAAAAATTCTAAATGATTACAGCATTAAAAGAACCGGAGAAGTTGCAGTTATTACCGGATGCAACATGTCCGGGAAAAGTACATTCCTCAAAACACTCGGCATTAATCTGACACTCGCTTATGCCGGTGCGCCTGTAAATGCTGATGAAATGATTACCCCGGTTTTCAGACTATTCACCAGTTTAAAGATTAATGATTCTGTTACAGATGGAGTTTCTTTCTTTTATGCCGAAGTTAAAAGATTAAAATTTTTATTAGATGAGTTGAATGCTCAAAACTCAGTACCATTATTTTTTCTTGTTGATGAAATCTTCCGCGGTACAAACAATATTGAAAGACTTACCGGCAGTAAATCATATGTCAAGGCAATTACAAATAAAAACGGCTGCGGGTTGATTTCAACTCATGATCTGGAATTAATTAAACTCGAATCAGAGCTTTCATCAGTCAGGAATTATCATTTCCGTGAAGATGTTAAGGATGGTAAAATGATTTTCGATTACAAACTCAGACCAGGTCCTTGTCCAACAACCAATGCACTCAAAATTATGCAGATGGAGGGTCTTCCTATCAAAGTCGAATAAGCTTATTTGATCAATATCATTTTTTTCGTTTCAACTCCGCTGCCTGCTTCCAGTTTATACATATATACTCCGCTTGGTAATCCACCTCCAAAAGATGCCGAATCAAATAATATTTCGTATTCACCTGCTGCTTTATTTTCGTTAACAAGTGTTGCCACTTCCATACCGAGTATATTATAGATTACTAATTTTACTTTTAATGTTTGGCCATTAAAATCTGACGGCACTGAGTATTTAATCCGAGTTGACGGATTAAACGGATTGGGAAAATTTTGTTCAAGTTTAAAGTTTTTTACTTCAATTGATACATCATCAACAGAGACTGCATTCTGTTTTCCTTCACCACTAAGATTTACAATTACATTTCCTGATACAGAATAAAATGTTGCAGATCCCGAATATGAAATTGCACTATCCGGTTTGAACAATAACTGGTATATAAAAACAGAATTTGGAGCAATAGAAAATGTTTGCGTCTGAACACTAAAACAACTTCCGGCAACACTTACACTATCAATCAATAAAATTCCACTGCCTTTATTTGCTGCATAAAAAAATCCGGATGCAGAATCTCCAACAGAAACAGAGTCATAATTTATTGATAAAGGAAGTCCTAATAATTCGCTTGTAACCGGGCGTATATTGTTTGAAACAAAACTGTAGATTCTTTCGGCAAATTCAGGGTGATCGATAAACGGGTTCCGTTTCATTTGAAAAGATGCGATAGCCGAATTTCTTGCCGATTCAATAGCCCCAACATCATCCAGAATATTCCATTCACGAAAAACATTTTCCTGTACTAATGTAAAAAATCCCCCGTAGTTCTGAGGATAACGGATAATGAAATAAAACATTGACCGGCTGACATCACCTTTGTGTACATCCCGGGGTTCAAATACTATCTGGTTCAAACTGTTTCTGCCAAGTTTGCTTCCGGCCGAATCCCACGTAATTGCACTTACAACATTTCCGAACGGATAATTTGCCCGAATATTATTTGCGTTTGCGTCAGTCGGGAATAAATGAAACAGGTCCGAACGCATTGGTTCATTCTCACTGAAATTTGATTGAGGCCAGGTATGTTCTGTATTAAAGTTATAATTGTTCTGTGCATTCGTTCTGTCAGTGTACCCGATTGCTTCTCTTCCCGTGTAAACACATTCAAGTGTATTAACTGGCGCACCCTGACCGTTAACTTTTTTATTGTCAATGTCCATGAACATTTTATCTCTTGCCAGGTTGTAACCAAGTGAGGTATGTCCGCTAACCAATGTAGTGAGAGCAGATTTTAACTGAGTGTCATATAAATTAAATGTTGTTGCGTCGTAACTGTCGCCGAATAATCCATGACCCGACACTCTGAGGTAAAGACCTGCCGAACCAATATCATTTTTTATCTCAATCAGATCACGTTCAGTTACATTCTGCTGTGGCTGGAATTTTATTGTGATAAGTGAACTGTCAAATGATGGAATTGTTACAGTTGAATCTGAAATGGTGTAAACATAATTAAAGTTTTTTAATGACAATTCTAAAGTTTCACCTGATACATTCTTTAAATAAAAAGAAATACTGTCGGTCTCACCTTTAATAACAGTGTTAAAAAAAACAGAATCCACTGAAACACTCACTTGAGCATAAATGTTAATAGAGATGAGTGAAAAGAATATAAAAAAATATTTCATGCTGCTATTCAAAACATACTTTCAAAAAATTTATAGTTAAACTTAAACATGGATTTTTATAATTACAATTTATTTGCTTAGTTTTGTCCTCGCTATTTTAAAACCATTATTAAGGCACTATTTATTCCGGAGTTACCACTTTGTCCAATTTAAATTTGCTTGAAAGTTATGTATTTGTTAAAGAATCTTTAATCCACGGAACCGGACTCTTCACCTCAATAGATATAACAGCGGGAACGCCTGTTATGCTTATTCGCGGAGATGTTATTTCGGAAGAAGAATGTATCCGGCGGGAAGATGAAGGTAACGTTTATATTTTCTGGAACGAAACGAATTATATCGACACTATCGATACCGATAAAATAAAGTTCATCAATCATAACTGTGATTACAATTGTGAAGTAGTTGACGGCAACGACGAATACCTTATCCTTACAGCTTCCCGTGATATTTCTTCAGGTGAAGAACTGACTATTGACTACGGTTATGAAGAAATATATGACTATTGCAAATGCAATTTATGTACAACACAGGTTGCCTGAGATATTAAACCAAAAAAGAATAACCAACTTTAAGGTTGCAGTTCCGATTCCTTCTGTTTAGCAGCGAGTCTTGCATTCTTTCTATCCATATCGGTAAGATATTTTTTCCTTATCCTGATGCTGTTAGGGGTTACTTCAACGTATTCATCATCGGTTATCCATTCAATTGCCTGTTCAAGAGTCAATATCGTCGGCGGTTCAAGTCTAATTGCTTCATCAGCTCCTGAAGCACGCATATTTGTTAACTGTTTTGTTTTTGTACGTTAACCTGCATATCGTTGTTTCGCGAATTTTCACCAACAACCATTCCTTCATATACTTTGGTTTGAGGATCGATAAAAAAGATTGAACGCTCCTGAAGTTTAAACATAGCATAAGCTGATGCAACTCCGTTTTCCATTGCAACCAGTGCTCCTCTCTGCCGGCTTACTATATCACCTTTATAAGGTTCAAAACAATGAAAGTTATGATGCAGAATTCCTGTGCCTTTTGTGTCAGTCATAAATTCATTTCGGTAACCGATAAGCCCTCTTGACGGGATCATAAATTCAATCCTGGTATTATCGTTAAAGGTGATCATATTTTTCATTTCACCTTTTCTTTTGCCAAGTTTTTCAATCACGATGCCTACAAACTCTTCAGGTACATCGATAATCACATGTTCAATCGGTTCTGATAGCACATCGTGAATTCTTTTCATAATCACCTGCGGTTTGCTTAACTGAAGTTCATATCCTTCCCTGCGCATATTTTCAATAAGAATTGCAAGATGTAATTCACCTCTTCCGCTTACTTTAAAAACATCCGGAGAATCTGTCATTTCCACAGTAAGGCTTACGTTGGATTTTAATTCTCTGGAAAGCCTTTCACTTATATTCCTGGTTGTAACATACTTCCCTTCAAGCCCTGCAAAAGGAGAATTGTTAACCATAAAATTCATTGTAATTGTAGGCTCATCAATCGTAACAAACGGCAGTCCTTCTGGTTTTAATGGGCTTGCGACTGTATCTCCAATATCCACATCCTCCAGGCCTGCAATGGCACCTATATCACCAGCAGTAAGTGCTTCAGCTTCTACTCGCTTTATGTTTTCAAAAGTATAAATCCTTGTTACCTTTGCATTGGTTTTATCACCTTCCCTTGTAATAAGAACAATGTTATCACCTAATTTTATTGTACCTGCATGAATTCTTCCAATTCCTATCCTTCCGAGATAATCGTTGTAATCAATTGCGGAAATTAACATCTGGAATTCTTCGTCAACATTTCCTTCCGGAGGGGGAACATTATTGATGATAGTCTCAAATAACGGCTGGAGATTTTTCCCTTCATCTTCAAGATTTTGTTTTGCGATACCCTGTTTGGCAATTGCATACACAAACGGAAAATCTAATTGGTCTTCTGTAGCGCCGAGTGAAACAAACAGATCAAATACTTCGTTAAGTACTTCATTGGGCCGTGCATCTTTTCTGTCGATTTTATTAATAACTACAATTGGTTTCAAGTTAAGTTCAAGAGATTTTTTTAGAACAAACTTTGTTTGCGGTAACGGGCCTTCAGCAGCATCAACCAGGAGCAGAACCCCATCCACCATTCTTAATGTTCTTTCAACTTCACCGCCAAAGTCGGCATGACCCGGTGTATCAATTATATTTATTTTGATATCCTTATAACTAATGCTGAGATTTTTTGCAAGTATTGTAATTCCCCGTTCTTTCTCGAGGGCATTAGAGTCCATAATTCTTTTCTCAACCTGCTGGTTTGCCCTAAAGGCTCCTGTCTGGTTCAGCATATGATCTACCAGCGTTGTTTTACCATGATCAACGTGTGCTATTATTGCAATGTTCCTGATGTCATTTCGTACTTTTTTCACAGAGTCCTTTCACAATTTTAATTTATGAGCTTATTGATTTTAAATTGAAGGAAAATAAATGAGATTTTAAAATGCGGCTCAGGTAATGATCTGAGTGTTGAGTGCAATCTCTTCAAGAACCGATGATACTTTCAGACAATCTTTCATTGAACCATTAAATACTATTGATTTACCTTTAACATGAACTTCAAAAGCAAAACCTCTGGCGGTTTCATAATTACAACTGGTAGCTTTTATAAGTTGTGTAATCACTTCATCAAACGTATGCCAGTCATCGTTATATAAAATAACTCGACTAATAACATCAATTCCGGTTTCCTCGTCAACAAGTATATCTATTCCGGGTTTTTCATCTACTCGTTTTTCCATAGTGTAAAAATAAACATTAAGTTGTGAACTTAAAAGTCACTGACAGTTTAAGATCATTTCTTATTACGAATGGTTTTGTAGAAATTCCGTCACAACCAACATTGTTTGTTTTTATATGCGTGTATGTTTATATTTTTTTATCAAAAATCAGAGTATTAAACGGAGGATAAATGAAAATAGCAGTATGTGTTAGTCACGTACCGGACACTGCTACGAAAATAAAAATCGGGGCTAATGAAAAATCAATTGACCCTTCCGGTGTTACATATATAATAAATCCTTATGATGAATTTGCAGTTGAAGAGGCTCTAAAACAGAAAGAAAAAGCTGGCGGAGATTCCGAAGTAACGATATTTAGCGTTGGCGGCGAAATAATTAAAGAAACTATACGAAAAGCACTTGCCATGGGTGCTGATAAAGGAATTTTATTAAAAACTGAATCGGAAATTGATTCTTATTCAGTCGCTGAAGTACTTGCCGCAGAGTTAAAGAACGGAAACTACGACTTAATCTTTTTCGGGAAGCAGTCAGTCGATTTCGATAATTCAATTACCGGTCAGCTTACTGCCGAAATGATCGGATATAACTGCGTATCTGTTGTTGTATCACTAACAATTGATGGTAATAAAGTAATAGCTGAACGCGAAATAGAAGGCGGAAGAGAAGTTGTTGAAACACAACTGCCAGTTGTAATAACTGCACAAAAAGGGTTAAATGAACCTAGGTACGCTTCATTAAAAGGTATTATGGCTGCAAAGAAAAAAATAATTGATGAAAAACCTGCTGCTTTAAATTCAGCCAAAACTGAAGTAATAAAAATGAAAACACCCTCAGCTAAAAATCCTGGAAGAATTGTTGGTACAGATAAATCAGCTGTTCCTGAACTTGTAAGATTACTAAGAGAAGAAGCAAAAGTCATATAAAGGATAATACAGAAATGGCAAAAAAAATATTAGTAGTACTTGAACAAAGAGAAAAGAAGATTAAAAAAACCGCTTATGAGATATCAACTATTGCTCAGAATCTTGCCTCAAAACTTGGGCTTGAATCTTATTCCATTGTAGTTGGTGGTGAGATTGAAAGTCTTGATTCTGCAGCGCAATATGGAATTAATAAGATCGTTCATTTTAAAAACAGTTCACTTGAAAATTATTCATCAAGTGCGTATGCAGAAATCATTGCCGGATATGCAAAAGAGATTGAAGCTGAATACCTGGTCTTCTCTAACTCGTCCTTAGGAAAAGATCTTGCACCGCTTGTAAGTGTAAAACTGAATGCAGGTATTGTGATGGATGTTATCGACTATTCAGTTTCAGACAGTGAAATTATTTTAACGAGACCGGTGTATGC
>JAEXTA010000224.1 GCA_023453665.1 Bacteroidota bacterium
AGGCAGTATGTCTTTTGCATAAAGAATTCCAATGATCTGGTCAAGATCATCTTTGTAAAGCGGAATTCTGCTGTGCCCGGATGATGTGATTACATCAATCAGTTCATTAAATTGTGTTTCAGCAGAAACCGAAACAATATCGACACGTGGAGTCATTATTTCCTGAACTGTAACTGATCTGAAACTAACAATTCCGTTTATAAGTCCTTTTTCATCCTGTTCAAGTGTACCGCGTTCGTGCCCGATGTTTACAAGCTCAGGAATTTCTTCAACTGATATTGCAGACTTCGATTTATTGAATTTTATTTTTGCAACAGATAAACGGATTAATTCTGTAATTGATTCCGCAAGCGGGTATAAAACTATGCTTATCCAATACAGCGGAACGGCAACTATCTTTGTAAATGTTAACGGCTTTTGAGCAGCAATGATCTTGGGAAACAACTCTCCCAATAAAATGATCAGGATAGTCAGTATGATTATCTGAACGCTGAGGACAAGATCTTCCGGTTGATTAATAGTTTGTGCAATTTCAAGCGCTATCAATACTGATATTATCGATGCTGCTACATTAACAATAGTATTACCGATTAAAATTGTGACTAAAAGCCGCCGAGGGAAATCAAGCAGAAATGTAATATACCTGAGAAGAATTGGACGGCTGGCAAGGTTTTGTTTAATCTTTTTTTTATCAAGCGAAAAGAGAGCTACTTCTGATCCTGAAAAAAAAGCCGAACATATAAAAAGAAAAAATAAGATAATTAATTTGCCTTGCCAGCCAACATCCACAGTTTAATTAATCCTTTTGTTGTTTAACAAAATTAGAACGGAAGATCGTCATTAGCCTGTTCATCCTTAATGTCTGCAGGACCACTAAAATCTGTTTGATCTGAACTACCGGAATCGGATGCTGAACCATCAAGCAGAATAATTTTCTCCGCTATAACTTCAACAGAAAACCGTTTGATATTTTCTTTGTCAGTATAATCACGCTTGCTAAGCCTGCCTTCAACATAAACCTTCTTGCCTTTTTTAAGATTATCTTTAAAGTAATCGGACAGACTGAAGGATACTATATTGTGCCAGGTAGTCTCATTCTGCCAGTTTCCTTCTTTGTTTTTGAAACCATGCGTTGTTGCTAATGAAAAACTTGTAACTGAAACATTACTTGTTGTAAAACGTGTTTCAGCATCTCTTCCAAGATTTCCTATAAGCATAATCCTGTTTAGCGAAAAAGCCATAACGCCCTCCTTGATTTTGTTTTGAAACTATTACACCGGAATATCTTTTAATAAACAGTAACAACCCAGGCATCTTTAAACTCTTCCCGGATTTTCAAACTGTTTCTTTTTTTTACTGCATCATTTTTATTTATAAATTTTTCACTCAGTTGAACTACGAAAAGATTTACTTCGTGACTATAGTCAACCAGAATATCGTCAGAAATTATTTCTTTACTTTTCTTTAAAAATAATTCCGCCTTCTGACGTGTTGTAAATGCTCCGATCTGTACAACGTAATGAGATGCTTTATTTGTTTCCCGAACTACCTCTTTTGGTTCAACTTTGATAGTTGAATCAACAGGAATTTCATCAAATACATATGTGTTATCATTTTCGGTTTCAGTATTATCCGAAATTTCCTGCGGGGCAGAACATCCTGCCAGGTAAACTGAAAATAAGATAACCAAAAGCATTATATATTTAGTTAGCATAACATTTTCTCCACGTTAAGCATTATAAAAATACATAATGTAAGTCGAAAGAGAAAACCCATTTAATCTAAAACAGTCTGATATGGGTTTTTATTCAATATCCTGATAGAATCAAAATGTAATGTTTATGGAAGCTAACGCCCTTCTTCGTAATAATGAACCACCAAGAATCTCATAATGTTCTTTGTCTAAAAGATTGGTGACGTTCAAATTAAAACTTAGGTAATTATTAATTATGTATGTCCCACCAAGATTTACCATAGTGTATTCAACTACTTCACCATCTCTGAATATACCTGCAGCCCATGGAAATGTCGGGACATATTTAACCTTTATCGAAACACTGTGTCCGTTAGGATGATAATAAGTAATACCGCCATTTATTTTGTATTTAGGCGAGTTCGGGAGCAGATAATCATTTTCGCCCTTTTCTATCACATCAAATCCGAAATAGGAATAGTTTGCGTCAACCAAAATGTTATCAGTTACATAATAATTAGCTGAAGCTTCAAAGCCATATTCATCCACTTTACCGGCATTACCGTAACTCCAGACTGAGTAACGTATTCCGTTTTCAAAAATGCTTTCACCTGTTGGACCTAAATCAGTTATAAAATCTTTTAACTGGTTAAAATATAAATCAAGTGTAAAGAACAAATTATTAAAATAAATTCCTTTATAACCTATCTCATAACCTGTTATTTTTTCAGTTATTAAATCCGGGTTACCTGTATAGACAGTTGAAGTAGTAAACGGAGGTATTGTTGGCGGAGATTTAACATACAAATATTGTTCAGAATAGTTTGGCGCCTGAAAAGCCTGGTTGTATGTTAACCTTATTGAATGTGAAGGATTAATAGTATAGACAAATGCCAACTTAGGTGAAAATTCACTGTCGTGTAATGAACTCCTATCCCATCTTACTGCTCCGATTGTTTTAAATGTGCTGTTAAATTTATATTCCACCTGGGTGAACAGGCTTGAAGTATTATCATCCCGCGGTTCCAACATTAAAGTTCCTTTTGTATCAATATTCACAAGCCGGTGTGATCCACCTAATACTACAAAGAGTTTTTCATCAAGTCCGTTAAAACTATATTGAACTTCCGCATTTTGAATCCATGCATCCTGAATAAGGTTAAGTCCAGTTGCAAGTGATTTTTCAGGTTTAATATTATTTCTGCCGTTAGCCCAATACATAACATTAATTCCATATCCATTATAATTAAACCTAAACCATGGTCTGGAAGCTTTCTGAACCTGTACTCGTCCAATACCTGTCACAATCGTTTCATTTTCAACTTGTGTGTAACCGCCTTCTCCTGTTAATAATGATTTGTCGTCCAATTCATAATCAATACGCATACTTCCGTATATAGACCGGATTGCATCGTCGTTCACATCAATCTGTTCATTGTTAAGAGCAGTTAACCCAGCATATTCAAAGTTGTAGTTTTTTCTTGAAGTTACAAATGATTTTCCCTGGTAACCGCCGATCATTGTTCTGTAACTTAATTTGCCCACTGCATTTGCAAATCGTATATCGGAACGGTATGAATTTGATTCACCAGCGGTAAGATTAATTCTAGTACCTGTCACATCTTTGGGTCTGTTTGAGGATATGTTCATGACACCATTAAAAGCATTTGCTCCATACAATGCTGAACCAGGTCCTCGCACCAGTTCTATTCGACCCAATTCCTCGACCGGTGTTGAAAGACCATTCCATTCTGTTGCACCAAGAAAGGCAGTTCCAAGATCACGTCCATCAAGAAGCACCAGCACTCTTCGATTTAGCGAACTATTAAATCCCCGTGTGTTAATATTGAAATCAAACAAACCGCTTTGAGCTACATCTATCCCTGGTTCCATTTCCAGAAGTTTGGCTATTTGTCCGTGACTGCCAAAACGTTGAATATCTTTTGCATCAATAACTGTAATTGCATTTGGAGCTTCTGTTATTCTCTCCTGCTTTAACGATGCGCCATAAACGACAACTTCACCAACGTCAATAGATGTTGAATGAATTCTAAAATTAATAATTGTTTCTTTTCCGGCTTCAATATTTACGATCTGTTCAACCCGTGAAAAACCGACTGCAGAGACTATAACATTATGACTTCCAACCGGTATTCCGCTAAGTCTGTAATTACCTGATAAATCTGTCGCAGCACCTAAACTGGTATTTTGAACAACTACATTCACATAAGAAAGAGGCTCATTATTTTTTTCATCAACGATATTTCCCGAAAGACTTCCTGTGCTCTGTGCAAATAAAAAGGTGGAAGGTATAATTATCAGTATCAGGCTGAATATATTTATCAGTCTATTCATTCGTTCCTCATATTTAATAATATGAATAGCTATAAAAAATTAAACCCCGGTTTAAATAAATCGGGGTTATTATATTTTAATTATTTTTAGAAATTTTTTGCAGTGAGAGTCTGAACTTTACCATTTGATTCTGCATCACCTCTTAGTTCGATCTTTACAGGTCCAACATTTTCAACCATCCAGAGTTTTGCTGTAGGGTTTGTTGAAATTGATGTTGTTGAACTGCCGAGATAAACTCTTCTCGTGGCAACAAGTCTGTATGTTACATAATCAGTTCCGGCAACTGTAAGATTCTCTTTTGCTTCGAATTCTCCTTTTATCTCAAGGCGAACCTGTCCGACAACATTACTCGTGAATGTTTCATTAAAAGCAACCCAGTCTGTTCCGACATTGGAACTTGGTTTAGCAAGCAGAATCCACCTTAGTGAATCTGCTCTTATTCCAGAAGTCGAATCTCCGGCTGTTGCATAGATTTTCTGACTTCTGAAAAAGTATCCCAGATTTGTCAGGAAATGATATTCATTCGCAACCGTATCATGATGTGCCAGAAAAGTTCTTGGAACGGTAAGCCCGAATACTTTTGTAGTATCTAAAATAACAGTTGGCTGTGTGTGAGGCGGTGGTCCCGGGGCAACTTTACCAGCAATAATCCATTTCGATTCATAACCAACTTCACTGCCAGCAATCGGCACATCTGTATCAAGGCTTAATAAAGTGCCGGAATTATATATAAGCACATTACCGGGAGTTAACGGAAAAATATTTGCAGGAACCGATTCCGGCGGAGTGCCGCTAATTGGATCATCGTCCTTTGAACAACCTGTAAACATAAAACTATTCAGTAATCCTAAAACCATTATAAACGGAAATATTCTTTTTAAATTTTTCATAATTTATGACTCCATTTTATTGTTGCTGACATGTCTGCCCAAAAAGAAGCAAATCTTAATTCCAATTTTCCTCCGACTTTAGTTTGAAAGTTTGTTTTTATTAACCCCTTACTGAATACGTGTGCAATGTTAACGAATGACAAATATATTGTCAACTAAATATTTACGGTTTGTCAACTATTGAATTGAGGGAATTATTATGCAGGAATTATTCTATTACAAACAATACTGTGCCCTTCTCAACAGCGTTACCTTCTTTTGCACTTATTGATTTTATTCTGCCCTGAATTGGTGATCGCAGATCATTTTCCATTTTCATCGCTTCAAGGATCATCACAGATTCCCCTTGTACAACCTCTTCACCCGGTTGTTTGTTTATTTTAACTATCATACCAGGCATAGGTGCTTTAATAACTGTATGATGGTTTTTAGAATTTCGTGTACTTAGCATTTCCAGAGCTTTTTCCTGCAGAGCAGTTCGTATTGTCACTTCAGTAGCATCTGATCGGTAGTAGATAAGATATGATTCATCGGATTTTTTTTGAGTGTACATTTCGTAAAATTCTGTTCCAATCTTTAAAATGTAGCCGCTTCCATTCAGACTTTGTATTGCATAGTCTTTAATTTCTCCATCAACAGAAACTTTATTTTCATCAATGAACTTTATAACCCTTTTTTTTCCTTTGATGGTTGCTAAAATCTCATTCATAATTCAGTCGGCTCCATTTATTTGAGTCTGCTGCGACCGCTTTTTTGACATCCCGTTTTGTTTTTAAAAACGCTGTTAAAATTGCTGTAGCCTCTTCGGATTTTTCATCGTTTTGCCAAAGTTTTTTTTCATCTGTTAGAAATACCTTTTCAATAAAATTGATGTTTATATCATTTTGCCTGTAATTATTGTCACAAATCAGTTTTTTAAGAAAAGAGATATTATTCGTCACTCCTGCAATCTGAAATTCATCTAACGCTCTTAACATTATTTGCAGTGTTGATTCTCGGTCTTTTGAAAAACAAATCAATATGGCAATCATCGGATCATAATAAATTGAAATTGATGAACCCGATTCAAACCCGCAATCTACTCTCACACCAGGACCGGCAGGCTGTCTGTAATGATCAAGAACCCCGGTCGATGGTAAAAAATTATTTTGAGGATCTTCTGCGTAAATGCGGCATTCAACAGCATGACCTTTTATTTTCAAATCGTTTTGAGTCATTGATAATTTCTTTCCTTCTGCTATACTAATCTGCTCTTTAACCAGATCAAAGCCTGTTATAAGTTCTGTAACAGGATGTTCAACCTGCAGCCTTGTATTCATTTCCAGAAAGTAAAAATTCTTTTGACTGTCAACAAGGAATTCGATTGTCCCTGCGTTATAATATACGCACGCTTTTGCAGCGTTGATTGCAGCCTGCGTTAGTTTATCACGCGTTTTATCATCTATAAAAACTGATGGTGCTTCTTCAATTATTTTTTGATGCCGCCGTTGAATAGAACATTCGCGTTCAAACAGGTGAACATAATTACCGTGTTTATCTGCAAGTACCTGGACTTCTATGTGACGCGGATTTAAAATATATTTTTCGATATAAACTGAATCATCTGCAAAAGCTTTCAATGCTTCCCGCTTTGTCGAATCGAAGGCATCTTTAAATTCATTTTCATTATGTACAACTCGCATTCCTTTGCCGCCGCCGCCAGCGGATGCTTTAAGCAACACAGGGTATCCTATTTTTATGCTTTCGTCCAGACCTTCTTCGACGAAGCTTAAAGGCTTAATTGTTCCGGGAACAACCGGAACTTTGTTTTCTGTCATTAGTTTTCTTGCCGCAGTTTTACTCCCCATTTTTGAAACTGATTCTGCTGATGGTCCAATGAAAATTATTTTTCTGTTTTCAACTTCTTTGATAAATTCTGAATTCTCTGATAAAAAGCCATAACCCGGATGTATCGCATCAGCACCGGATTTTTCCACGATTGTAAAAATTTTATCCCGGTTCAGATAAGTATCAGCAGCGTAGTTCCCGTAAAGCGGATATGCTTCATCAGCTAATTTTGTGTGTAGTGAAAATTTGTCAGGATCAGAATAAACGGCAACAGTTTTAATTCCGAGTTCTTTGCAGGCACGGATAATCCTTACTGCAATTTCTCCCCGGTTGGCAATCAGAATTTTTTTTATCAATAGTTTCCTTACTTTAGTTCAGCAATGGTTATTCCATCTCCACCCATTTCTATAGGTGCAAAATAGAAATTTTTTACTTTATCATGTTTCTGAAGAATTTCTTTTACTGTTTTCTTTAATGCGCCAGTACCTTTACCATGCAATATTTCTATCCTGTTAACACTTGAACTATAAGCATCATCAACAAAGCGTATCACTTCATACTCGGCTTCTTCAGGACGTTCGCCTCTTATATCAATACGGTACTTAGGAGCATTTACCATTATGTGATAATTTGTATCAGGACTCTCATCACTCTTATCTTTTTTAATATGATTCAGGTCATTTAATTCAACCTGCATTTTTATTTTGCCGGCAAAGATTACCGCTTTATGTTTGGAAGAATTTATTTCCAATATTTTTCCAGTCGTCGAAGTATTTTTTATCTGAACTGCGTCACCGATTTCAAAAGTTTCTTTAACTGTTAAATCATCATTGGCTGATGGAGGAGTTAACTGTGATGTTTCCTGTTTAATAGTCTTAACAAGATCCTTAACCTCCTTAATATTTTCTTTTTGTGCATTTGATTCTTTCAATTCTTTAACAGCAGCTTCTATCCTTTTATTAATTCCTTTTAGAAAATCTTCTGCATCCTGTTTGGCTTTTTTTATTATTTCCCTTTTTTCCGAATTAAGTTTAGCAAGATTTTGTTCATATGTATTTCTTAACTCATCAGCCTTAAGTTTTTCTGCTTCTATTGATTTTAATTTTTCATTTAAAAGATTTGATTTGGTTTCAATGTCAACAAGAAAAGATTCAAGTTTGTGTTTATCCGAATCCAGATAGCTGCTTGCAGTTTTTAATGTAGCGGCACTCATCCCTATTCTTCCGGCAATTTCAAATGCATAACTTGAACCGGGCACACCCTGTTTGAATATATATGTCGGTCTCAGATCTTTATGATTAAATTCCATTGCCGCATTTTCAAATCCTTCTGTTTCGTTTGCAATTAACTTAAGACTGCCGTGATGTGTAGAAGCAAAAACAATTGCGCCCTTATTATACAATTCAATTAATACAGATGCTGCAATTGCAGAACCTTCTGCAGGATCAGTTCCAGCACCAATTTCATCAATAAGCACAAGTGATTTTTTACCCGCCGCATTAAGAATATTTCTAATGTTCAGTAAATGAGAACTGAATGTTGAAAGATCATCTTCAATAGACTGGTAATCACCGATATCAACAAATATTTCATCAAATATGTGAAGATTTGAATCGGGACTCGCGGGTATGTGAATGCCTGATTGTACCATTAAGGCAAGAAGTCCAACTGTCTTTAAAACAACAGTTTTTCCTCCGGCATTTGGTCCGGTTATAACTATTACTCTGTCTCTATCAATACTAAAATTGAGAGGCACAGTATTTTCCCTCCCTGACTTTTTTAGTAAAATAGGATGACGTGCATCGTTTAACAAAAATTTTTTTGTTTCATCCAGTTCAGGAAATGAGCCAACAACCTCGATAGAATATTTTGCACGTGCAAAAACTGAATCTATCCGGCTTATCACCATTAATGAATTTGAAAGCTGTGAAGAATATCCGCCAATTAACTTAGTAAGTTCTTTCAGTAGTCGTTCGATCTCTCTTTTCTCAGCAAATGAAAGTGAAACCAATTCATTGTTTAGTTCAAGAGTTTCCTCAGGTTCAATATAAACCGTTTGACCGGTTGAAGATTCGGAATGAATAAAGCCGCGTATATGTCTCTTGTGTTCAACCTTAATTGGAATAACAATTCTTCCATCACGGAGTGTCAGGTAGTCTTCTCTTACATAATCTGATTCTCGTAATGATTTGATTATCCTGTTAACTACACGTATCAGATCATGATTTTTCTCGCGAATATCTTTTCTGATTTCCTGCAGTTTGTGACTTGCGGTTTCAAGTACTTCGCCGTTTTCACCAATCACTTTTCTGATATGATGTTCAAACACCTTATCGACGAATAATCCTGATGCGAGACCAAAAAGTTCTGGCGAACTTTCGGAATTATTTTTCAGAAACTGGAACAGATTCCTTGACATTATGGCGAGTTTAAGTATTTCCCATATTTTTTTACTGTCCAGAACTGTGCCTTCAATGCGACTTTGAGAAAGCGGAATATTTAAATCTGTAAGATGTTCTAAGGGCGGTTCAGTATTGTAAAGAATATTTTTGGCTTCATTTACCAGGATACCTTCATGTCGAACCTCTCCTGTTGAGTCTGAAGGTGAAAGATTAAGAATCTCTGCTTTGCCATTTTCAGTAAAAGAATATTTTGCAATGTATGAAAGGACTTTTCTGAACTCAAGTTTTTCAATTGCATCTGCGATTATCATTTTAAAGTATCTTTTTCATTTATATAATCTTTGATCAGTTTTTTTGTCTGCGGAGCCTGCCCTCCAAGAAAATCGATTGTTTCCGGAATCAGAGTGTAAACAGAATTATATAACATTGATTCTTTATTCGTTTTTTTATCTGGTATGCTGAAAACATTCAGAAGTAATAATACCGCACTGGCGAAAAATAAAACCTGTATTACGCCAAATGCACCACCCACTAATTGATTTAAAATATTATTTACTTTATCGAACGGGTGAACGACTCTTTTAATGATTGAAAAAATTATCATAGTAACTAAAAAAATCGTAGCCCCTGCTATAATTTCGGCAAGATACAATTCAATGTTAAGAACCGATTCAATACTCTTCCCCAGTGTGCCTGCGAAATACACCGCAAAAATTACAGCAATGGCAAAACCCAATAACCCGATTATCTTTCTAACAAAGCCATCCTTAAATCCAAGTATGAATCCTATCAAGCATGCAGCGACCAATATAAAATCAATAAAATTCAATCAGTTGATTCCAAGATATTTTTCGACAAGTGATTTTACAATTTTACCATCTGCCTTTCCTTTTAATTCTTTCATAACTAAAGGCATAAGTTTGGAAAAATCTTCTTTTGTTTTTGCACCAACTGGTTCAGCGATATTTTTTATGATAGTTGTGATCTCATTTTCATCAAGCTGTTTTGGAAGATAATCCATTAGTACTTTTAATTCCTGTTCTTCCTGTTCTGCTAATTCATTTCTTCCTGCATTTCTGAACTGTTCAATCGAATCTTTTCTTTTTTTAGCGGCAGTACTTAACATTTTAATTTCATCGTCGGGAGAAAGTTCTTTAGCTGCGCCGCTTTTTTCAAATTCAAGTATAAGCGCTCTTATGGATCTTACTACAGTAAGCCTGATTTTATCTCCGGACTTCATAGCCGCTTTAAGATCTTCGTTTATTTTTTCTTTGAGATTCATCCTTTACCTCTAAAACTGAAAAAGGCAGGAATGCGTTAACAATCCTGCCTTTTATAATTAATTAAATAAGGAAATTAAATTTTTATTGTAGAAGAATAATTTACTCTTAAACAATATGCTTTTCTTAACTCCTGTTGAATATCTGTAACAAGTCCCATATCAGCGCCTCTGTCAATTCGTAATGAAACGATAACATTAGGAAGTTCTTGTCTTTTTTTATACATAATTGTTTCAACTTCTTCAAGTTTAACAATGCTATCATTCACCTGCATTCTCTTATCCTTGCCAACCCATAAATAAGAAACTAGCCTTTTGTTCTCAATCTTTTCTATCGCTTTGGCTTCAGGAAGAGCATAGGTGACAAGTACATCGACTTCTCTTAGTGTTGTTGTAACCATAAAAAATAACAAAAGCATAAACACGATATCAGGCATTGAAGCTGTAGGAATTTCCTGTTTTGTACTCGCTCTGCGTTTTTCAAATTTCATTATTATCCTCGGATCTTAGTTTGATACCTTCTCAGGTTCTGCAAGTGAAATAATAATAGGTATTTTATTTTTAACTATATCCTGATTTGATTGATCTAGATCATTATATTTTTTCCCAAAGTTTGCATTGGAATATTCATCACGAACTTCAAAATATGCTAGCTTGATCTGATCAAGTGCCTGGATATAGATGTTATAAACTGTTTTTCGGTCTGTTTTGAGCGAAACAATTAATTTTTTATTTGCCGGTAGATCTATTTTAGAAACAATCCTTGATTTAAGATTATTCTTAATCATATGAACAGGAATAACCGCACCATCAAGCAGAACATCTCCATTCTCGTTGATTAGCACTGCAGCTAATCTTTCCTTAGAAACCGGAACTACATCAACATTTTCGTCAATTGGCTCTGGCAGCGTTATACCTATACCTGTATCAACATCAATAACTGTTGCTACCAGAAAGAACAACAACAGTAAGAATGCAATATCAGCCATTGAACTCGTAGGTATTGCTGCTTCTGCAATTTTTTTCTTTTTAATCATTTTAAATACTCGTTTTTGAAATTATTAATTATTCTATAATTGTTATTTCTTACGAGTTTTTAATTCATATAAAGCATCGATAAGTTCAATTGAACTCTCTTCCATATCACCCACTAATCTATCGATTCTTGATACGAAGTAGTTATAAAAAACCTGGAGAATCATTGCAACAACAAGACCAAAAAGAGTTGTAAGAAGCGCAACTGCAATACCTTCAGCTACGATTGCAGGTGAAATCTGCGCAGCTTCTTTAATAGCATCGAAAGCTTCGATCATACCTTGTACAGTTCCAGTAAAACCAAGCATAGGTGCAAGGGTGATGAAAGTTGATATCCAGATAAGACCTTTTTCGAGGAAGCCCATCTCTATTCCACCGTAAGCAACAATTGCTTTTTCGGCAGCATCAAGACCTTCGTCGGCTCTTAATAAACCGGCATGAAATACTGAAGCAATCGGTCCGCGGGTGTTAGCGCAAACATCTTTCGCAGCTTCTACGCCGCCTTCTTCCAATGCTTTTCTAACTTTTATAATAAACTGTTTTGTATTCACTCTTGCTCTTGACAGTGTCCACATTCTTTCAATAACGAATGCTAAACCAATTACCAAACAAGCAAGAATAGGGTGCATAAAAATTCCACAAGCTTCATATTTTTA
>JAEXTA010000238.1 GCA_023453665.1 Bacteroidota bacterium
CATCAGACCTGTGTGAGAGTAAATCGATAAAATATTTTATCAATATCGGTGAACTTCCGCAAAAATTTAAAAAACTTCCGATGGAACGAAGAAGAAACCTTTGGCTTATCTATAAAGAAATAATAACCAATGCGGTTAAACATTCCGGATGTTCACTCATTGAAATTAATATTGAGTTTAACGAAAATGAATTTTTACTCAGTATTTCAGATAACGGAAGTGGATTTGATAAAAATTTAAAATCAGAAGGTAATGGGTTAAAAAATATTTATTCCCGCATTGAATCATTAAACGGAAAGATTGAATTGCAAACTATACCAGGATCGGGAACAAAATGGAAATTAAAATTCACTATGTAAAACATCATGACTAAACAGGAAAAAAAAATTCTGCCAATCAACCTGATGATCATCGAAGATAACAGGTTTATAAGAAATGGCTGGGAAATTATGCTCGGTTCATCCGCGGATTTTAAAATTACAGGTTCCTATTCCAATTGTGAAGACGCTTTAAATTCCGGTGTAATCTCAGACTCTGATATGGTTTTGATGGACATCGGGTTGCCAGGTATGTCCGGGATAGAAGGCGTAAAATTATTAAAAGAGATTAATGAGTCGTTGATTATTGTAATGTGCACAGTTCATGAGGAAGACGACAAAATTTTTAAAGCACTCTGCGCAGGTGCTGTTGGATATCTTCTAAAAAAAACTTCACCTGAAGATCTGAAAAAAGCATTGCTTGATGCGTATTACGGCGGCTCGCCAATGACTCCGAGTGTTGCACGTAAAGTAATTGAAACTTTTCAGACAACTGCAGATACTGAAAAAAGTGAAAAACTTACTGAAAGAGAAAAAGAAATTCTGCAGTTGATGGCAAAGGGGAAATCATATTCCGCAATTGCAGGTGAATTATTCCTGTCAGTTGACGGGGTGTATTATCACATACGTCATATTTATGAAAAACTGCATGTTCACACACGTGCAGAAGCAGTTGCTGTAAGTCTGAAGAAAAAATTGATACCACCGTTGAACTGATTTCCTCCTGCTCAATACTTCTTAATAAAATCACACTGATCGTTTGAATTCAAAACTACAGGTTTACTTAGTGCTTCTGCATTTTGTATGTCGTAAAGTATTTACGAACATATTAAAAGTTTAAATGATTTATTCTGTCAGTGAAGGATTAATAAGAGTTGCATTGGTTCAACCTAATAAATTTATCAGAGGTGGATTTGAAGCACTTCTCTTAAATGAATCAAGATTTAAAGTAACAGGTTCGTTCTGCGAATTCTCTCAAGCATATAATTCGTTAATATGGAACGATACTGATTTGCTGCTGTATGATCTGAGATATACTGCAACAGACAACTATGAATCATTACGGCTTTTTAAAACCAATCATCCTTCAATAATACTTGTTGCAACATCGTCAGTTGATGATGACATGAATTTAGATGCCATTAAAAATGGTATTTCGGGATTCGCAGCAAAAAATCTTAAATCGACCGAATTCATTGAAAGTCTTTTATTTATTTCTAATGGATGTTCTCCTATAACCCCGCAATTAGCAAACCAGGTATTACAACTTTTCAAAAAAAATAAGAACTACACAAATATTGATTCATGTTTTCTTCTATTTGAAGAAAACACATTGTTATCAAAATTTGCTGAAGGAAAATCATTTTCAACAGTTGCCGGAGAGCTTTCAACCACAATTGAAATTTTGGGAAAAGATGTTAGACATATTTATGATAAGATTTACAAGATGTCAGTGTTAAAACGAAGTTTGGATACCTCATTCCGTAATGATCGAAAAAAAAGTTCATGATTTATCAACAACTTAAATCAAAGAGTTAAATATGAAAACACTTATGGTATTAACTTTAAGTCTGTTCTGTTTTGCAAACGTAGTTGCTCAATGGCAAACGGAATACCAGCTTACAACAAATCCGTCATATTCCTACTTGTCATACAACAATGCTTACTGTATTGCTTCGGAGGATGAAAAAGTTTTTGTTGCCTTTTGGGATTCTCGCGATGGCAGTGCTGAAATTTATTATATCATTTCAACCGATGCCGGAAATACCTGGTTACAGGAAAATAGGTTGACCGATTTTAATGGGCATTCAGAATATCCATCAACGGCAATTTCAGCAAATTCAATTCATGTTGTTTGGTGCGATGACCGTGAAGTAAGTTTTTATCCTGAATTATATTATAAACGTTCGACTGATAACGGATTAAGCTGGAGTACAGACCTGCAGCTTACGTCAAACCCTTCCGATCCTGGTTTACCTTCAATGGCTGTTAAAAATAATGATGTTCACGTAGTCTGGCATGATTTGCGCGATGGTAACTGGGAAATTTATTACAAGCGTTCAAATGATAACGGTATAACCTGGCAGCCTGATTTACGATTGACTGACAACACTTCAATTTCGCAATGGGCATCAATATCAGCTTCAGGCGATTATCCGGATGAAAAATTGTACGTAACCTGGCAGGATGAACGTGATGGCAAAAGAGAAGTATATTTCAAAAAATCTACCGATGCAGGGACTACTTGGTCAGAGGATATAAGACTTACAAGTAGTACTGGCGATTCCGAAAATCCGGTTATAAGTGTGCAAGGTGATTCGGTTGTTATTGTCTGGACAGATAACCGTAACGGAACAGGCAACGGAGAAATTTATTTTAAAAGTTCGGTTGACGCTGGCATCACCTGGTCCGAAGATATTCGAGTTACCAATACGCCGGTAAATTCATCAATGCAAAAAGTTATTCTTTCATCAGGTATTGTTCATATCAGTTGGAATGAAGTCTGGGAGATTTATTACATCCGCTCAACTGATTTTGGAGAAACCTGGGAGCCGGAGACAAGGATCACAAATAATCCTGCTGAATCAAAGAACTCATTTCTATCAGTATCAAACACCGCTGTTCATCTTTTATGGCAGGATAGGATGTCAGGCAATGACGATATTTATTACAAAAAAAATCCGACCGGCAATAGTATAACATCTGTTAGAGATAATTCAATATCACCTTTTAACTTTAGCCTTGAACAGAATTATCCTAATCCATTTAATCCGTCAACAAAAATTAGGTTCACGGTAGGGGACGCATATTATGCGTCCCCCGCGTGGATAACACTGAAAGTTTATGACATACTCGGTAATGAAGTAACCACGCTTGTAAACGAATATAAACCTTCAGGCAGTTATGAAGTTGAATTTGACTTAAACAGTTTTAATAATACAATTTCAAGCGGCATTTATTTCTTTACGCTGGAGACAAATCAAATTAAAGCTGTGAAAAAAATGATCTTATTAAAGTAAATAAACTGTTGGGAGATCTTATGTATAAATCTTTATTAGCTTTAATAATTTATTTGGTGATTTTCGTAGCGAGCCAAACCACTGTCTTTGCATGCGAGTGCAAATATTTATTGGTTGACTCAACAGCAGATTACAGGGACGATAATTTATTAAACGCTGTACAGGAGAAAAACTGTCTTATAAAAAAAACATTTTTGGATTTACTTGTGGATACAAGGCAGGGAAATCAGATTGTAATTTATAAAACCCAAAAATCAGCATGGTTAGCGTTCGGACTCTCCGTTTTATATCCCGGTCTCGGGCAACTTTATAATGGTGAATATGGAAAGTCATTTCTTATGGCCGGGTTAGCAACATTGGGTTTGGCGGCGTTTTATTATGGTGCTTCATCTACTGATTTTGATGGAAATTCAGATAACAAATCAAGTGGAGCCATTGCAATAACCGGAGTGATCGTAGGTGGTGCTGTTTATATCTGGTCTTTAATCGACGCTCCTGTTTCAGCTAATTTAATTAATCGTAATGCGGAAGCAGATGCTTATACCAAACTTCATCCAAATAGCACAGGCACTTCTGAACCATCAGTGG
>JAEXTA010000160.1 GCA_023453665.1 Bacteroidota bacterium
CTATGGCATAAACAGTTGTTCCTTCAAGCATTAACTCGGAGTTAACCTGAGAATAATTGAAAACCGGGAATAAAAAGATGAATGCTGTTATTATCAAAAAGTATTTTTTCATAATAACAAGTTTTTAATTTGAAGGGAAAAATACAATGAGTTAATCAGTAACTTTCCTCCGATGTTGGGAATTGTTTTTCGCGCACATCAGTTATATAATTTTTTACACCCTTATTGATTTCTTCTGCAAGTTTTGCATAATGTCTTACAAACCTCGGATGGAAATCAACATTAAGACCAAGCATATCTGGTGTAACAAGAATTTGCCCGTCACAATGCACACCCGCACCTATACCAATTGTAGGTATGCTTATCGACTCAGTTACTTTTTTTGCAAGCTCGGCAGGAATTTTTTCAAGTACGATTGCATACGCGCCTGCTTCCTCTATCAATTTTGCATCCTTTAATATTTCGGCAGCTTCAGCTTTGTCTTTACCTCGTTCTCTGTAACTTCCAAACTGGTGAATGCTTTGAGGCGTTAAACCAAGGTGCCCCATTACCGGTATTCCTGCAGCAGTAATTTTTTTTATAGTTTCGGCAACACGTTCACCACCTTCAAGTTTAACAGCACCTGCTGAAGTCTCTTTCATAATTCTACCTGCGTTACGAAAACCTTCGTCAACACTAAGCTGGTAAGACATGAACGGCATATCAACAACAACCTGCGCGCGGTTAACACCTTTTGTAACAGCTTTCGTATGATAGATCATTTCATCCATAGTAACAGGAAGCGTTGTATCGTTACCCTGGAATACATTGCCAAGTGAATCACCGACAAGAACAATATCAATTCCTGCTTCATCAAGAATACTTGCGGTGATAAAGTCATAAGCAGTCAGCGCTGATATTTTTATCCCTTTCTTTTTCATAAGAGAAAGAGATTTTGTTGTTATACGTTTTATTTCTTTTTCTGTGCTCATAATTTTCTATTTCAGTTGTTCAATATTTCTTTTCTAACAAGTAACTATTTGTTTAAGTTTTTCTATTGATGAATCAAGCTGATAATCGGTTAATAAAAAGTGTTTGATGAATCCTTCCGTAAGACATTGAACAAGTTGTTCGTAATCAATTTCGGTTTTTGTAATGTCGGACAGATCTATTGTATTATGTTCAAGTTCTTCAGATATTTTTTCCAGGCTTTCCTGGTTAACATTTATATAAGCTGTTATTTTTTTATGAAAAGGACCGCACAAAACCGAACCATGTTGAAGTAATGATGATCCAAGTTTACGCTGTGCACTTCCAGCTAATTTTTTCCCTTTGAACTTTAATTCACTTTTTGCAGGAACAGCAAAACACAATGCACTTACATCTTGTTTATAAAATTTTGAAAAATCCGGTTGAACTGTTTCCAGTTCGGTTTGAGCCAATCTGTTGTCGTAAAGTTTCAGACCTTTGATTAACGCAAGATTAATTGAGTGATAAATTTCTCTCGGGGATACACCAACAGAAATATGCTGAACAACAGAATAAGTAATTTCTTCAGCGTGAAGAATTGCTCTTCCGCCAGTTGGTCTTTTTACTATGTCGATATTATCCTGCTCAGCCAACTTAATATTCACCGATGACATTTCCTGGTTTGCACCAAGTGATATGCAGTACGGCTGCCACCTGTAGAATCTAACCACTGTTTCATCAGGTGAAATTGTTTTAGCAAGCTCAAGATCATAATCCATATTATACTTGCCGGTATTAGAGCCGCTATATATGAACTTCCAGATCATTTACCTACGATGCCTCTTTTACTTCCTTCGAGAAATTCAAGCATCTGTTTAACATACTTATTCTCACCTAGTTCCTGAGATATTTTTGCACGGGCTTGTGAGACATTTAATGAGTTATCATAAAGATATGAATATGCTTTCTTCAAAGTCATTATATCTTCATTTGAAAAACCTCTGCGTCTTAGACCTATCACATTAAGTCCTGAAAATTTTAATGGATGAGCCCCGGTGAGAATAAACGGAGGAACATCCTGTGTAATTCTGAAACCGCCTCCTGTCATTGAATGTGCACCAACCCGGCATTTCTGGTGGACGGGTGTTAGACCGCCGATAGTAACGTAATCTTCAAGTACACATACACCGCCAACTTGTACGGCGTTTGCAAGTACAACATTATCACCGACGACACAATCATGTGCAATATGCGAATAAGCCATAAGCAAACAGTTTTTTCCGACTCTGGAAAATCCGGTAAGTTTGGTTCCTCTGTGAAGTGTCACAAATTCATGGATGATGGTTTCGTCACCAACATAAAAAAATGTCTCTTCGTTCTTGTAGCCAAAATCCTGCGGCCAGTGAGCTATTGATGCTGATTGTCGTATAGTTACACGGTTTCCTATTCTTGCACCGTTATATAAAACGGCAGAAGGTCCGATTGTGCAATCATTCCCGATTTCTACATTGTCTTCAACAATTACGTAAGGTAAGATAGTATTGTTATCGCCAAGCCTGGCTTTACTGCTGACTATAGCAGTTGGATGGATGTTATTCATTTTAGTTTATTGATTTTGGTTCTCGCTCAACCACGCCAGCCATAAAATCGGCTTCACAAACAAGTACATCTTCAACAAAAACTTTTCCGCTCATCATAACAACTTTACTTTTTTTACTTTTCATTTCTATTTCAATGTAAAGCTGGTCACCCGGTACAACCGGTTTACGGAATTTCGCGTTGTTAATCTGCATAAACACAACAAGTTTTTCTTCCGGATTTGGGAAAGCATTAAGAAGAAGTATACCGCCTGTTTGTGCCATAGCCTCAATTATTAATACACCCGGCATTATTGGTTGATTAGGGAAGTGCCCCTGAAAAAATGGTTCATTCATTGTAACTGATTTTATACCTATCACTTTTTTATCAAGTTCAAGGTGAATGATCTTATCAACTAGTAAAAAAGGATAACGATGCGGAAGTATTCTTTGTATCGCGCTTGTATCGAAAACTATTCCTTCTTTTTTTACGAACTGATATTTCTTAACTAACTTTTTTTGTTGATAGAGTTTTCTTATCTGTTTGGCAAATTCAACATTTGCCCTGTGACCCGGACGAGCAGCAAGTATCTGTGCTTTTATGGGTGCTCCTATTAAAGCAAGATCACCCAACAGGTCTAGTAGTTTATGTCTTACTGGTTCATTACGAAACCTTAGTTCCTTGTTATTTAAAATTCCGTTTGTACCGATTGTTATTTTTTCTTTAACGCCAAGTCTTGCCTGCAGTGTGTCAAGTTCCTGTTCGGTAGAATTACGATCAACTATGACTACAGCATTATCAAGATCACCGCCTTTAATTAGTCCGCTGTCTGCAAGTGCTTCAACTTCACTTAAAAAACAAAAAGTCCGTGCGGGTGCAAATTCATTGACAAACTCTTTTTCAAGGTCAAACATTCCGGTGTGCTGGCTGCCAAGCGCAGGATTCTGATAATCAACCATTACTGTTACACGGTAACTATCTAACGGAAGTGCAACAATATCAATCTGTTTAGCTTCATCATGAAACATTACTGTTTCATCAATGATAAGATAATCTTTCGGTGCATCCTGCTGAACAAACCCGGCTTCATTCAAAACTCTCACATATGGAAGAGCGCTTCCGTCACCAACGGGTGGTTCTATTCCGTCCAGTTCAATAATTATGTTGTCAATTTGCAAACCGACTATTGAGGCAAGTACGTGCTCAACTGTATGAACTTTTGCTTCACCAACTCCAAGAGTTGTTCCTCTTGACACATCAACAACATTATCTGCATTAGCCGGAATTTCCGGCGAACCGCCGAGATCGATACGCACGAATTTTATTCCGCAGTTTTCCGGAGCCGGTCTAAAAGTCATTGTGCAGGAAGTTCCGGTATGAAGTCCGATTCCTGATATTGAAACTGGTTTAGCTATCGTTCTTTGCTGTTCAAGCATGTATTATCCTGTTATGTAAAAATTGTTTCGAATTCTTATAAAAAAGTTGTGTCAAAATAGCAAGATGGGTTTTGAAATACAATAAACGCTGATGAGGAAGGATTGTCGGATTGTTTAAATTTTACTTGTTTGATTTAGACTTTTCCAATTCTTCTTTCAAGGATTGAATTTGTTTTTGCAAATCAATAATAGTTTCAGCATAGTTCGGAAGATTTCTTATGTGTGCTTCGAGCTTCATGGCTAGTTTAATTTCTTTTGCGGGCGCTCCAAAATATGCCCCGGGCTTTGAAATCCCTTTGGAAATTCCTGATTGAGCGGCGAGCAAAACTTTATCCGCAATTTCAACATGACCTACTATTCCAACCTGCCCGCCTATCTGACAGTCTTTCCCAACTTTCGTACTTCCTGAAATTCCTGATTGAGAAGATATGACAGTGTTTTCACCAATAACTACATTGTGTGCAACCTGAACAAGGTTATCGATCTTCACGCCTTTTTTAATTATTGTTGAACCCATTGCTGCACGATCTACAGAGACATTTGAGCCTAGTTCTACATCATCTTCAATAATCACATTTCCTATCTGGGGTATTTTATGATAAACACCTTTTTCATCAGGATAAAAACCAAAACCATCAGAACCGATTACTGTTCCGGCATGAATGATTACCCTGTTGCCGATAATACATTCTTCTCTTACACTTATATTCTGAAAGAGAATAGTGTCATTGCCAATTTTTACTTTAGGAAGAATCACCGTGTTATGAAAAATTTTTACGTTATCACCAATCACACAATCTTCAGATATCACAACGTTTTTTCCAACTGCAGTGTTTTTACCAAGTTTAACTGAAGTATGAATAAAAGATGAAGGATCAATACCCTCAAGTCTAAATTCAGGTGTGAAGAATTTAATAATGATCTTATAAAATGCTTTGTTCGGGTCATCAACTTCAATAAGTGTGATATCATCGCGCTTAAGTTTGAATCCGGGTTTTACCAGCACAGCTGTTGCAGCGGTAGTACCGAAATATTTTTCATATGCAGGAAGGTAAAGGAAAGTCAGGTCACCCTGTTTGGCTTCATCGATTTTAGCTACATTGTTTATGATTAAATTCTTATCACCGGAAATTTTTCCGCCGATAAATTTTGCAGCTTCTTCGACTGTAAGGTTAATCATTTAAGTTTTTCTATAACTTTTGCCGAAATATCATATTGTTCTTTTGCATAAAGAATCATTATATCACCGCTTCTGTCAAATACAAAATCAAGTTCTTCTTCTAGAGCAACTTCTTTTATGGCAGTGAAAACTTTATTCTGGACAGGTTTCATTAATTCGTCCTGTTTTTGAAAAAGTTCACCGTTCGTACCGAATTTTTTCTCACGGTAATCTGCAATCTGTTGTTCAAGTTTAATAAGTTCAGATTCAAAGTCTGCTCGTGTCTGATCAGTTAATATCAACTTTCTTTTTTCATAGTCATCATATTTTGTTTTCCAATCACCTTCCAGTTTGTTTAATTCGGTTTGCCATTCCTGGATCATCTGGTCAAGTTTTTGTCTGGCGTCCTGTGCATCGGGAAGGTTGTCCATAATTGTGTCGCTGTCAACATACCCGATTTTCAACTGAGCATATAAATCTGAATTAACGAGTACAAAAACTGCAGTTGCAACAGATATAAAGAACATCAATTTCATTTTTCTTAACATTTTTTACTCCGCATTCAATTTAAATTCAATGACACTAAGAAAGTAAAACCGTCAGCCAGGTGACTGACGATTTATCAAATTAAAATCAGTTCCCTCTTTTAAGTTTATCAAGAACTTTATATGTAACATCGAAAGCAGCATCAGCATATAATAAAATTATATCACCGCTTTTGTCAAAAACGAATTGCATACCTTCATCTTTTGCAACCTGTTGAATTGCAGCATAAATTTTATTTTTTACAGGAGTGAAAATCTCTTCCTGTTTCAGATAAATTTCACCGCTCCCCTGACCAAATTTTTGTCTTCTGAATTCGAGTATATCCTGTTCCATTTTAATTAAAGTTTGTTGAGCAGCAAGTTTTTTATCTTCAGCCATTGTGTTTGCCTGCTTTTGATAGTCCGCAAGTGATTGCTGGTATTTTAACGTCATACTATCAACCTGGGCAGACCATAAATTGGTTAATGCATCAAGATCACCCTGTGCTTTGATTGCTTCAGGAAGTTGAGTTAGAATTATCTGTGAATCAACGTATCCTATCTTTTGTGGAGTTTGTGCATAACTGCTGAATGTTAATGCAACTATCGCCAGCAGTATCAATGAGAATTTTTTCACTAGTATTTTTCCTTTATAGTTTATGTTAAATAATTAAAATCCGCGTCCGAACTGAAAATGAAATAACCATGCGGGATCTTTTCCATTTGTAATTTTTCTGTCAAATCCATAACCAAGATCGAAACCAATCAAACCTATCGGGTTAATTAAAATTCTTGCGCCGAATCCTACAGATCTTCTCAAATCAAAAATGTCCGCGGTTTCAAGAGATTGATAAACATTTCCGGCTTCTGCAAATGCAAGTATATAAAGAGGTATCGGATCAAGAGCAACTGCAAATCGAAGTTCGGTTGTGAACTTAGTCATCAGTCTTCCGCCGATTACATCGTCATTAATATTTCTTGGTCCAACTTCTCTGTCGTCGTAACCTCTTAATGGTGTGGTTGCAATTACCAATCCGTTTCCACCCATATAATAAAATTCAAAAGGCTGAATTTGCGTACCGCCAACTATTTCATTCAGATAACCAATATCGGAACCCGCGTATAAAACAAGTTTGTTTGAATTAAATAATCTTTTATACCATTCGGTTTTAAATCCGAGTTTATAATAGTCAACGTCACCAGGTAAAAACGGTCCACCTGAAATTTCCGCATCAATTGAAAATGATGATCCGATTGAAGGGAAAATCGGGTTATCAATATTCTTCCTGCTTATCGTTGCACCAAGTGTAAACTGCTGGGTTTTTCCTTCCGCATAAAAATTTTGACCTTCGATTACATCATTAAACTGGTACCGGAAAAATCCCTGTACATAAAAGAAATCATCCGGCCATTTTAACCTTCGGCCAACTCTCGCGGTTCCACCCGATTGCCTCAAATCGTAAATATATCTTTGACGTGTATCAAAAACTTCTGCGCCGACTAATGTTGGAGTATCAAACAACCATGGTTCAGTAAAACCAAGTGTAAATGTTCGATAGTAATTACCTACTCCAAATTGCCAGTTGAAGCTCAGTATTTGTCCTCCGCCGAGTGAGAAGGGTTCAGCTATAGAAAAGTTTGTCAGTGTAACGCCTATTGCACCGCTGAATCCAAAACTTCCGCTGTAACCAACTGAAGCATTTAAATAATCACTTGATTTTTCTTCAACGCGGAAAGTTATATCAACTGTGCTGTCACTTGAAAGTTTTGTATCGATTCCTTGCGGTCCATAAAGTTTTTCAACATTAAAGAACTGAAGGTTTGCAAGCTGCTGAACACTGCGGAATAAAAGTCCGCGGTTAAAATAATCACCAGGTACTGTATATAGTTCGCGGCGAATAACTTTACCTTTTGTTTTGTCATTACCTGTTATGTCAACTCTTCCAACTTTAAACTGATTTTTTTCTTCAAGGCGTATTGTAACATCAATTGAATCAGCGGCAACTTTCTTTTCACTTGGCTGAAGATTAAAGGTCAGGTAACCGTTATCGAGATAAAGTGCATAAATGTCATTTTGTTTTTCGTTGCCCCGAAGATTTTGTTCAAACTTTTCATAATTAAACACGTCACCTTTAGCAAAGTCTAATCTTTCCGTCAGAATTTCGTCAGAATATATTGTATTACCTTCCCAATCAATATTTCTGATTTTGTATTGAGGTCCTTCGTGAACATCAATAACAATTTTAAGGTCTTCTTTATTCTCTGAATAGATCAGTGAGTCTGTGATTATTTCCGCATCACGATAGCCATTTCGTTTATAATGTTTGATTATAAGATCTTTATCCGTTTCAAATTTCATCTTGTCAAATTTGGCGCTGCTCCAGAATTTCCACCACTTGGCTTCTTCTGTTTCATCCATTTCACTCTTCAAATCACCTTCATCAAAAGCATCGTTACCGGTAAATCTGATTTCTCTTACAACTACTTTTTCATTTTCTTCTATGTCAAGTTTCAGAAGTATGCGGTCTTTAATTCTGTCAATCAGGTTTGAATAGACCTGATCTCCGGGGGCATATTCAACAGTAAATTCATCTGAAAGATCTTTTTCATTTCTCCATATTACATTAATATCATCGTCAAGGGTATCTGCTGAAAAGTATGAATAATACTTAGGAATAATTTTGGCGTTCAGGTATCCTTCTTCTTCATAAAGTTTTAAAACTGTCTGAACAAGTTTGGATACTTCCTGTGGTTTAAGAATCTGTCCGCGAATGAAAGTACTTTTCGCTTCAATATCTTCTGTATCTATTTCATCATTTCCTTCAACAACTAATTTTTCAATACGGGAATATTCCTGTACCTTAATAAGAAGAAAAACTCCGTCAGCTATCTGCCGGTCAATTACTATCTGTACGTCAGAAAAAATATTTAATGACCACAACTGTCTTATTGCATTAAGCGTCTGGTCACCGGGAATTTGAATTTCGTCTCCAACTTTTAATCCGCTGTTTGCAATTATAATATTGGCATCAGCTGATTTATTTCCTTCAACAGAAACACCCAATACTTTATAACTTGTTTTAGAGACTTGTGCAGATAATGGAACCGCAGCAAGAATAATTATGAGAATAAAATATTTTGTAGAAAACTTTTTGAGCATTAAGAGCATTCTATAAGCCTTTATCGTTCTTTTTTAATTGTTCACTAACTTTTCCGAATCTTCTCTCTCTATTTTGAAAATTCTTTATAGCTTCATATAAATGTTTACGTTCAAATTCAGGCCAAAAGGCGTCTGAAATATAAAACTCTGAATATGCAATTTGCCATAACAAAAAATTGCTCACTCTGAATTCACCGCTTGTTCGGATAACAAGATCAGGATCCGGCATACCCGAAGTGGTTAAATGTTCCTGAATGTATCTCTCGCTGATTTTTGAATAATCTGCTTTACCGGATTTAATTTCATCAGCAATTTTTTTAACAGCTTCAACCAATTCCCATCTTCCGCTGTAGCTTAACGCAAGGTTGAGGGTCATTCGTTTATTGTTCTTTGTTCGTTCTATATCTTCACTAAGTTGTTTTTGAACTTCGAATGGAAGTGATTGGATATCACCTATCGTGGTAAGTTTAATATCATTTTTATTGAGTTCGTTTGCTCTTTTTTTAAGACTTCGTAATAACAGTCGCATTAAAACTGATACTTCATCCTGTGGTCTTTTCCAGTTTTCAGTAGAAAAGGTGTAAAGTGTAAGGAATTTAACACCAACTTGTGCGCAGGCCTCAACAATATCACGAACCGTATCAACACCTCTTTTATGACCGGCAGTTCTGGGTAAACCTCTTTTCCGAGCCCATCTTCCGTTTCCATCCATTATAATTGCGATGTGAGTCGGAATCTCGCCGGATTTTTTCAGGGCTTCCTGCAGTTTCTCATCGGAATGAGTATTTATCTTACCCAAATTTTGTCCTAATATATGAAATAGCGTGCAAAATTAACCCTAAGTGTTTTTAATGTCAAGGAAACAGTCCCTCTATATTTACGAGAGGAAACTTAGGGTAATGTGGTTGAATAGAAAAGGTAAAAATGAAGGTGATTGACGTTGTTCCCTTGAGGATAGAACAACGTCAATCAAAATATCATGAGAATAAAACCCTGCTTTTATTTGATTTTTGCTGAATCTCCTCCGCCTCACGGTTAATAATTTCAAGTAACTTAATATTTTTACGAATTTCCGGGTTAAGCATTTCTAGTAAAGCTCTTGCATTCTTCATATAATCAGCGGGGACACCAATAAAAAGAATAACTTTTTTATTTGAAAATTTAGTATGCCTGGTTGCAAGAAAATTTATCTTGTCTATCAAATCCGAACCGGAAAAATCATCAGCAGTAAGTGTAATACCGATTGCATAATTTTTCTTATACTTTGCAATGATATCGATATCAAAGTTTCCGATCTTTGTTGGTTCAGGAAGGTATGTACCGAACTTTCTGCTTAAAGTTAAATAGCCTTGTTTCCAGAATTGTTCAACTAAAAGATCAACACTTTTTCTTTTCATCAAATCTATCATAAGTCACCTCGTTGATTAACTTATTATCGGGATAATTGGAGAAAATTTTACTTTGTTTAATACTTTAATGTTCACAATACTTTCATAATTAAATCTTTTAACTTCATTTGAACCACTGATTCTTCCGTAAATAAATTTTTTACCGGATTTTTCTCTTGATATGTAATATGGTTCCATAAAAACTTCATTAAGTCCGTATAAAAATCTGATCTGGTTTCTGTTGTGAATTGCGTGTGAAAAAATTTCTGTCTTCATAATAACTCCTTTAATTAAGCCAGCGAAGAACACCAACAACTTTACCGAGCAAAGTGAAATTGTTCTCTTCTGTAACTATTATGTTTGAATAATTTTCGTTTTCAGGAATAAGGATTATGCGGTTATCTTTGGTTTTTTCATATCGTTTGACTGTTGCTTCATCATCAACAAGAGCAACTACTATCTCACCATTATTAGCATTGTTCTGCGGGGAAACTATAATAATATCGCCTTCATGAATCCCGGCGTTAATCATACTATCACCTTTTACACGAAGTGCGAAACAATTTTCCGCACGCTTTAGAAATGAAGTGTCTATGTTTACACTTCCTTCAATGTTCTCAATAGCAAGTACGGGATAACCTGCAGCAACACGACCAACTATCGGAATGCGGTGAAAGTTTTCATTCTCTGTTGAAGTGATCTCGGTTTTGTTTGAATTTTTTATCAATGCAATTCCGCGGCTTGCGTTACTCTCAATTGTAAGCGCGCCTTTTTTAACAAGCGCATCAAGATGGCGTTTAACGCCGAAGGTAGAGGCAATCTGAAAGTGTTTGCCAATTTCGCGTAAGGTTGGCGGGTAACCATTCAAATCCCTGAACTGTTCTATAAAATCAAGGATCTGCTGTTGTTTTTCTGTTAAGTCTGTTTTCATTTTAGTGCTCATTTGTTCACTTCAAATATAGTGAACACTTGAGCACTTGTCAAGAGGTAGGATAAAAATTCTTAAAATTGATGTAGTGGGTTTACAAGCCTGATTATCTTCCTTCCAATCTCATTATTCTCATAAACCCCTCTGAAAATTACTGCTGAAGGCCCGAATGCAAAAACCGGAACGAACCCGCCTGTATGGTCTTTCGATACAAAATCTAATTGAACTGTGTGTTCTTCCTTCGAACCGCCGACAATTGTTAATCCGCCTGTTTCATGATCGGCTGTTACAACAACAAGAGTATTTCCATCTTCCAGTGCAAAATCCAACGCCGCATTTATTGCAGTGTTAAAATCTTTCAGCTCATTAATTACTTCTGCAGATTTATTGTCATGACCAGCCCAGTCAATCTGTGAACCTTCTATCATAAGAAAAAAACCGTTGTCATCATTCTTTAAAGAATTGATTGCAATATTAGTAAGATCACCGAGAGAATAATTTCGTTCACTCGCTTTTGGCAAGCCTTCATCACCTAACAAAGCATAATATTTATTTCCGGGAATGGAATTCTTTAGTAGTTCAATATCATTAAAATAATTATACCCGTTTTCTTTGATCTTATTTATAAGATTAAGATGATCATCGCGTTTTCCCCCGTCTATTCTTGGAAGAAAAAATCTTTCGCCGCCGCCGATAACAACATCAATATCAAATTCTGTTAACTGTTTTGCAATTTCATTTTCTAAGTACCTGTCATCAACGTGAGCATAAAATGCAGCGGGTGTAGCATTTGTAACACTGCTGGTTACCACAATTCCTGTTTTATAATTTTTATCACGTGCGGCGTGTAAAATAGTTTCAATCTGATTTTTATGGTCATCAAGACTGATGAATTTATTTTTAGTTTTATACCCGGTTGCCAGTGCAGTTGCACCTGCCGCAGAATCGGTTATGAGTTTATCGGCGGAACATGTATTAGACAAGCCGATAATCTCAAATCTTTTGAAGGGATCATTAAGAAGTGTATTGTACGAAGCTGCTACATAATTAAGCCCCATTCCATCACCTATTAGCAGGATAATGTTTATGGGGCGTTTATTATCAATTGAAAATGCTAATGAACTTAGCAGTAAAATAAAAAACAGTACCGAACGGAACCTGGACATCTTATGCTTCGACTGTCTTCTTTTCTAAATGTACCAACCAGTTAAACCTGTCCTGAATCTTTCCATAATGAAGTGAAGTTAATTCATCAAAAAGTTTTTTTGCTAACTCACCTGCTTCACCATTGTTCATTACCATTTCTGTATTTTTATAAGTCAGCCTTCCGACTGATGTAATAATTGCGGCAGTTCCTGTTCCGAATACTTCAAGAAGATTTCCGTTTTTATAACTTTCTACAACTTCGTCAATTGAAACGAGGCGTTCGGTTATATTCATTTTCCAATCCTGCAGTATTTGAATAACTGATCTTCTTGTAACTCCCGGTAAAATACTTCCGGTTAGTTTTGGTGTTACAACTTCATTCTTAAATCTTATGAAGATGTTCATTGTACCGACTTCTTCAATGTACTTTTGTTCAACGCCATCAAGCCACAGCACCTGCGTGAATCCTTTTTTGCGGGCTTCATCTGCGGCTAACATACTTGCGGCATAGTTCGCGGGAGTTTTGCAATCGCCTAATCCTTTACGTACTGCTCTTACATAATCATCCTGCGCTAATATTTTTACCGGCTTAAATCCTTCAGGATAATAAGCCCCAACAGGTGATAACATAATTATAAGTTTATATGAAGTTGATGGTTTAACTCCAAGAACAGGGTCGGTTCCAAAAATAAACGGACGAATGTAAAGTGCTTCACCAAATTTTGTTGGGATCCAGTCTTTTTCAATTGAAACAAGTTCATTCATAGCTTCAAGAATGAACGCCTGATCAACAGGAGGAATGCAAATTCTTTTTGATGAATTGTTTAATCGTTCAATGTGTTTATCAGGACGGAATATTACCACATCACCGTTATCCTGTCTGAATGCTTTTAATCCTTCAAAAACAGCTTGACCATAATGTATAAACATAGTAGCGGGATTCATGGAAAGGTTATGCAATGGTTTTATTGTTGCGTTGTGCCATCCTTTATCAGGAGTATAATCCATTTCAAAAATGTTATCTGTGAAAAAAACTCCAAAGCCTAAATTTTCTGCCAGTTCTACTTTCCCCGTTCTTTCCTGGTTGAGATATTTGATTTTTTCCATCATAGTTACCCACTTTTTTTATTAAAAGTTACGACCCCTATTTAAGCAAAATTAATGAGAGTTTAAAGGAAAAGTGTATGAACCTGAAAGAGGTCTTCTATTTAATCAGTAAATCAAAATTAATATTTAATCCATGCTTCATATTTATTTCATTTAATACTAAATTCATTTAGTGATTTGATTGATGCAAATTTTTCTAAAACGATTTTAATTTTGCGTCAGTTGATATGAAATCCACAAATAAATAATTAACGGGGAAGGATTATCATCTCCTGAAACTTAAAGAGGTTTTTGTGGCAAAAAAAAATCGGGATACTTTTTTTTATTTAGCAGTTGTATTCATTTTCGGAATATTAATCTGGGGGATATTCGAATCAGGCATATCTTCATTATCTTCTAAAGAAACCATAATAACCGGTACGCCAGCAACTGACCCTGTTATTGTCGATAAAACTTCAGCAGAACAAAGTTCAGGCAATAGTTTTCTTGATGTATTTAAAACAAACCTGCATCATCCACTTGCAATTTTATTACTTCAGGTCATCGTAATAATTCTTGTGGCAAAGTTGTTCAGCAGTCTTTTTAGAAAGCTTAATATACCAACAGTAATTGGTGAAATTATTGCAGGTATTATTCTCGGTGCTTCAATACTTGGACACTATCTTCCTACAGTTTCTGAATTTCTTTTCCCGGCAAAGTCGCTTCCTAATCTTCACATACTTAGTCAGTTAGGTTTAATATTTTTCATGTTCATTATCGGTATGGAACTGGACATGGATGTAATTCGGAAAAAAGCGCACAAAGCATTAATAATAAGCCATACAAGCATTTTAGTTGCTTTTACATTTGGGTTAGGTATCGCTTCTTTTTTATATGAAGATTTTGCGCCGGAGAATATTTCTTTCCTTCATTTTGGGATGTTTATGGGTGTTTCAATGAGCATCGCAGCATTTCCTGTTCTGGCCAGAATAGCACAGGAACGGGATATGATAAAATCAACTTTCGGTACAATGATACTTACAACGGCGGCTATAGATGATTTAAGTGCATGGTGTCTTCTGGCAATTGCAGTAGCAATCGTTCAGGCAGGAACTCTGGGAGGCGCACTTTTAACAATTTTATTGTCTGTTGGCTTCATCATTATAATGTTATTTGTTGTAAGACCCTTTTTTGCACGACTCGGATCAATTTATATTTCCGATGAAGTACTTAATAAAACAGTTGTCGCATTCGTTATGTTGTTCATTTTTATTTCATCTTATATAACTGAAGTATTTGGAATCCATGCTCTGTTCGGCGCCTTTATGGCGGGAAGTATAATGCCTTCTCATACAAATTTTAAAAGAATTATTACTGAAAAAATTGAAGACATTAGTCTAGTTGTTCTACTCCCACTCTTTTTTGTTTTTACCGGATTAAGAACACAGATCGGATTGCTGGACAATCCACATCTGTGGACGATTACAATTTTATTAATTCTTATAGCCATAATCGGTAAAATGGGCGGAGTAACCATTTCAAGTAAGTTTTTAGGTTTATCATGGAAAGAATCATTTTCACTTGCAGCACTATTAAATACAAGAGGTTTGATTCAACTTATAGTACTAAATATTGGCTATGATCTTGGTGTTTTTTCTGCAGAGTTATTTGTTATGCTTGTTATTGTTGCGCTGTTTACAACTGTTATGACAGGCCCTACTCTGGATTTAATTGAATTTCTCTCGAAGAAACGGATTAGCAAAACAATAAAACCTGTTACCGGAAAAGTATTCAAATTGTTATTAGCTTTTGGTCCTCCTAAAATGGGTAGTGTCCTTTTAAAAGTTGCAAATAAAATAAGCGATCGTGCTTTTATCGATAAGGAAATTACTGCAATACACTTAACACCTGATTCAGGCATTCAGCCGAATGATGCTGCAATTTTTCAGAATCAAAGTTTTGCCCCGATAAAAAAATCAGCAGAAGAAATGAACTTAAATATTCAGACGCGGTACAAAGCGACTGATGAAGTACAGCGTGAGATCATCAGAACAGCCAATAAAGAAAATTTTAATTTCCTTTTACTCGGCAGTGCAAAATCACCTTTCACCGAAGATAAACTCGGCGGTAAGATCCGACTGCTTCTGGAAAATACTGAATGTGATGTGGGGGTATTCATTGACAATAATTTTTCAAAAGCCGAAAATGTGTTAATGATATTGAACGGGAAGTATGATGTGTTCATAAAAAAATATCTGGGCAGTTTTGTTAAAGAATCAAAGATTACCGTTTTGTCCAACAGTTATGCTGATTTTAAATCAGAAATATTTTTTGAAAAAGATCAGCATATAAATATTCACAATGTAAACGAAATGAGATCTTTTAATCTGAAGAATTATGATCTGCTTATCTCAAGCCTTTACTGCTGGCAGGCGCTTGATGAAATACTCCTTGAAAATATTGAAAAGGAAATTTCAGTTTTGATTATCAAGGGTAAGGATGAATTATAGAAACACATTGGCAGCCGCAAGTTCCGGGACTTTTATTTAATCAATCAATTGTCACTCTGAACTTGTTTCAGAGTCTCTATTCAGAAATTTTTTCACACTCGGATGCTGAAATAAATTCAGCATGACATTTGATTTTTTTTCAAAACAACAACGTCCACAACAAATAATCAAGAATTAAAATCAGTGCTGCAGACATAACAAACGAACGTATTGTAGAAAGTCCAACTCCTTCAGCACCGCCCTGTGTTCTGAATCCAATATGACATCCCAGCAATGAAGTTACTCCGCCAAAGAAAATTGTTTTAACTAACCCTGCAATCATATCAGAAAAAACAAAAAACTTTTTTACCGATTGAAAGAATACATCAAACGAAACTCCGAGAGACATGTTTGATACAACAAAAGCTCCGAACACCGCAATTGTATTTGCAAAGATTACAAGAACAGGCATCATTAGAATAGCAGCTAAAAATCTTGGCATTGCAAGATAACGTACAGGACTTATCGCCATAGTTTCAAGAGCGTCAATCTGTTCAGTCACTTTCATTGTTCCAAGTTCGGCTGCTATTGATGCGCCGACTCTTCCTGCAATTACAATTCCGGTTAACACAGGACCAAGTTCCGTAATGATTGCGCGGCTTGTTGCACCTCCAAGAAATGAAAGCGGGGCTATTCCTTTTAATTGATATGCAGCCTGCCATGCTGCTACCGCTCCGGTAAAAACAGAAATAATGAGTACAAGAGGAAGTGAGTTAACACCTATATGTTCCATTTGGTAAAAAATAATTTTACGACTGCGGGGAATCATTCTGAAACTTTTTAAAATTCCGAAAAACAGAGTTGATATCTGTCCAAACTCCTCAAGGAATTTCAAAGTCTTACTGCCGAGCTTTTGTATTGGTGTTAAAATCATTTTATAAAAATCTATTGAACAAACTTACAAAAATTAGTTCAATCCTCACATTAGCAAAACTAGTACACGAAGAGATGACATATTTAATTAATTTATTTGCTCAAGTTGCCAGCCTAATGCTAAAAACCAGTCCTCCAAAGGCGGACAAGTAAAACGGTTATTGGGTTTGTGTTTTAATATCGTTCTCTTTAGGATTAAGGGTCTGTTGTATAAATGTTTTTATTGATCCTCCCTGCATGCCGGCAGATACGAGGATCTGTTTTACTTTACTTATTCCTCTGTTGCAAAAATTGAATATCTACGATGTTCCTTATTAGTTTTTGACCTCGTAGAGGTCAGATTATTGTAAAGCAAGAAATCCAAATCAGAATTAATCCTCGTAGAGGATTTATAAATTTTAATTTCAGAGTTACGCAACAGATCCTTAATCTAGCAGAGGACTAGAAAATTTAGGTAACTATGAATCGATTCAAAAGTTTAAATAAATAAGTGGTCAACTTGAGATAGTTTAGTGAAATTTTACTTTACCACCTCAATTTTTAGAATTGATTATTTATTTCAGATGGGGTCATCTCTTACAAAACAAAATTAGTTCATTAATTAACGTTGCGTCTAACAAATAAAATCAGGAAAAATCAACATTGTCTGATTTGGGGATTTTATTTATTTTTGCCCCGCGTTTTTTAATTTCACACTCACATACAATCTTCTGCTAATAAGTATAACTAAGGGAGTTTAACTATTACGCAGTTAATAACTGCGCCGTAGTTTTTTATTTCTAAATATTGTTCTATCTGAAAGGAATATTTATGACCACAAACAAAAAACTGATAAACTGGGTAAATGAAATTGCTTCAATGTGCAAACCTGATGCTGTTCACTGGTGTGATGGTTCACAGGAAGAATATGACAGGCTTGCCGGTTTGTTAGTCGAAAGTGGTACATTCAAAAAGTTAAATGAAAAAATAAGACCTAACAGTTACTGCGCTCAATCAGACCCTTCAGATGTTGCAAGAGTTGAGGACAGAACCTTCATCTGTACAAAAAATAAAAAAGATGCCGGACCGACAAACAACTGGGAAGACCCGGTTACTATGAAAAAAACTTTGACAGGTTTATTCGACGGTTGTATGAAAGGAAGAACAATGTATGTTATCCCTTTCAGTATGGGTCCGCTTGGTTCAGATATATCATACATTGGTGTTGAGATTACCGATTCCGCTTATGTTGTATGCAGCATGAGAATAATGACACGAATAGGAAAAAAAGTTTTGGATGTTCTTGGTGAAGGTGATTTTGTTCATTGCTTACATTCTGTTGGTGCACCACTTCAAGCCGGACAAAAAGATGTTGCGTGGCCCTGCAACAAAACAAAATATATTGTTCACTTTCCTGAAGAAAAAACCATCTGGTCATTCGGCAGCGGATATGGCGGCAACGCGCTTCTCGGGAAAAAATGTTTCGCACTTCGTATAGCATCATATATGGCTAAACAGGAAGGCTGGCTTGCTGAACATATGCTGATACTCGGAATCACTTCTCCAACCGGAGTTAAAAAATATATAGCGGCAGCATTCCCCAGCGCGTGTGGAAAAACCAACCTTGCAATGTTAACTCCCACTTTACCCGGATGGAAAGTTGAGACCGTCGGCGATGATATTTCATGGATGAAGTTTGGTTCTGACGGAAGACTATACGCAATAAATCCTGAAGCAGGATTTTTTGGTGTTGCACCGGGAACTTCAGCAGAAACAAACCACAATGCAATGGAGACAATGAGCGCAAATTCAATTTTCACAAATGTAGCTCTAACTCCAGATGGTGATATATGGTGGGAAGGAATGACAAAACAAAAACCGGAAAAATTAATAAACTGGCTTGGTCATGAGAGGACTCCTTCAAGTCAGGAGAAAGCTGCACATCCTAATTCAAGATACACAGTACCTGCAAGTCAATGCCCTGTTATCGATCATTCATGGGAAGATCCGAAAGGTGTTCCGATCTCCGCGATACTGTTTGGAGGAAGAAGAGAAAACATGGTTCCGCTCGTTTACCAGGCATTCAACTGGCAGCATGGAACTTTTATGGGTTCAATTGTATCATCTGAAATTACTGCAGCAGCAGAAGGAAATTTTGGAAAGGTAAGACACGATCCTTTCGCGATGCTTCCGTTCTGCGGATACAATATGGGAGATTATTTCGCTCACTGGATAAACATCGGGAAAACTCATGCTGAATCTAAACTTCCAAAAATATTTTATGTTAACTGGTTTAGAAAAGATAAAGACGGAAATTTTATATGGCCCGGTTTCGGCGAAAATATGCGCGTACTTAAATGGATATTTGAGAGAACAGATAATGCCGACATCGCAGATAAATCAGCAATCGGTTATGTGCCGAGACAAGGTACATTAGATCTTACAGGAATCAGTGTAAGTGAAGAAAACATGAAGACAATCACTACAATTAACAGAGATGCCTGGATCAATGAAGTGAAAAATATCCGCGAGTTCTACAAACAATTTGGGGATAGTTTGCCTGCCGGACTTTCAAAAGAAGTTGATGAACTTGAATTAAGATTAATGACTTAATTCTTCGTGGTTCTCTGTACGTTCTAATGCAAAGAAGGTAGCCGCAGGCTTCAGCCTGCGTACCCGCAACGCTTACGCAACCTAAAGGTTGCGGCTACCAATTACCGCTAAACCTCCAGAAGAACTTTAATCTCATTATGAATAAATCCTTCTACCCGATTCCAATCTGAAACAATAATTATTAATCGCTGTTAATCAATTATTTCACTCTTAAAAACATTAACTTTATGCAGTTAATTTTCCGGGGATGTTAATCTGTTATAAACCAAGTACTTAGCCGTCAGTACCCCGGAATAACCGGTTTTTTGTTTGTCATCTTTCCAAATCAAAATCAGTTCGGAAGCTGTTGCATTATAATTGATAAACGGTAGTGAATTCAATCATTTAACCGTACGGATTATTGGGACTTTATCCTGGACTTATGGAAGACAACAACACAAGGCTGCTTGAACAAGCGCCGATAGGAATACTTACATTTTCATCCGATTGGAAAATCAATTTTGTAAATGAAAATTTTTTCAAATTTGGTGTCCTCTACAGGATAGATATACCCTCACTCACCAACTTCAATCTTATCGATAACGACCTCTTCCCTAACAACTCCATCAAGGATGAACTGATCGATCTTCAAAAAGGTTATTCCTTTGAAAAAGTTATCAGAACTATCAAATCACACGACAAGGGAATTATAAATCTTATCGTAAAAGGCACTCCGCTTTTTGATGATAATATTTTTACAGGGGGAATGTTAATCGTTGAAGACATTAAAGTCGTCAGCGATGCAACAAAGGAAAGATCGGTTAAGTCAGAACATATTGAAAAAATCATAGACCGGATCAATGATTTTATTTTTATTACTGACAACAGCGGTGAAATTATTTTTTCTGCAGGAAGAAATATTTCAATGCTTAAAAATTCCGGCAAAGTTTTAAACAAACAGTTTATAGGAAATATTTTTGAACCGCCGCTTCCATCAGAGTTCAGTAATTTTATTAAGCGCGTAAAAGAAAACCGGTTGAGCCAGTCACACTCACTTGATATAAAAATTAACGAGCGGAATTATGTATATGAATGTAAACTTGAACCGCTCCTCAACAAAGCAGGACAGGTTGAATTCATTCTGATTTTCTTCATAGATATTTCTGAAATAGTTTTTGAGAAAAGAAAAATTGAAGAAACAATTACAGAGCTTAAACATTACAGAAGTATTGCTGAAACTGTTTCTGATGCACTGTTCACAACTGACATACACGGTAATGTTTTGCTGTGGACTAATGAAGCCGAACTAATTTTTGGTTATGATAAAACCGAAATTCAAGCTCTCAACTATAATGATATAATTGAACCGGCGAATAAATATTTCTGGAACATTCTCATAAAAGACCTTGACTCAAATGAAATTGTAAAATGCACGCTGCCGGTAAAGTTGAAGAATAACTCCCGCGCAATTCTTGAAACAACTTTTTCAAAAAAGAAAAATGATAACACAATTCTTGCCGTTTGCAATAACATAACTGAAAGGATCCAGCAGGAAAATAAACTTAAATCATCCGAAGAGTTATACAGGAACTTATTCAAACATTCCGGCGAATTTATTTTCATTATAAATGAAGAGGGCGGTTTTGTAATTGCAAATCCTACACTTCTCAACTGCATAAAAATTTCCGAATCGGATGTTCAGCAAAAGAAATTAACTGAATTTATTTTTGAACCCGGCGTTTCATTCTTCAAACAAAAATTAAAAGAGGCTGAACAGGGACGTGAAGAAACATTTGAGATAAGCCTTCACACTAAAAACGGCGATAAAACTTTTCTCTTCGGAAAAATTTCACAACTGCCGGGTAATGGTTCAAAACAATTTGCCGGAGTTTTTGTCGATATATCTTCAAAAAAATATGAAGAGAAAAAATTAAATATTTTCAAATCACTGTTTGAAGCATCACAGGATGGTATTGCTGTTGAAAGTGAAGGCAGACTGATTCTTGCTAATGATTCATTCGCAGAAATTTTCGGTTACAGGAATGGAAAAGAATTAACTGAAAAAGAAATACTTCAGCTTTCATCAAATGATGATGCACTTAAGGTTGTTGAGTATTTTCAGTTAAAGGAGCAGAATAAAGATGCGCCTAACCGTTTTGAGTTTCTCGGTAAAAAGGCGGACGGCTCACATTTCTTTACTGAAATTTCCGTTTCATCATTTGAGGCAGATAAAAAAATTTATATTGTTATGGTAACACGCGATGTCACCGAACGCAAACGCGCACAGCAGGCTATTCGCGAGTCCGAAGAAAAATACCGCAACATAACCGAAAACATAGATGACTTTCTCTATACATTTGAACGGACTGAAACAATTCTTCGTCCTGTGTTTTACACTTCTTCAGTTGAAAAGATAACAGGTTATACCCAAGGTGATCTGTTAAGTGATTCAAGATTGATAATGAAGATCATTCACCCCGATGATTTTGCAATGGTAATGGAGAAGATTAAAAACCTTATCCGCAGCCGTATTCAGCTTTCCGGTGAATTTGAATTTAGGATAATCAACAAACACGGTAACGTCGTCTGGGTAAGAAATAAAGTTAATCTTGTTCGTACTACTTCCGGCTCAGTGCAAAAGATATACGGACTTGTAAGTGATATCTCTCTCCGCAAAAAAGCTGAAGACGATCTTACGCGCACAACAGAAAATCTAATGAAGCTGAATGAAACAAAAGACAGGTTCATTTCAATTGTTTCTCATGATCTAAGAACTCCGTTCAGTTCTATACTTGGTTTTACTGATCTTCTTTTAAGTGATGATGATCTGAATGAATCAGAGCGTAAACAATACGTTAAGTATATACGCGAGTCTTCTCTTTCGATGTTGTCGCTTGTAAATTCGCTGCTCGACTGGACACGTTTACAAACCGGCAGAATTAAATTTGAGCCTGAACGTGTTTCAGCAAATGAAATTATTATCAAGTCGGTTAACGCTCTTACCGGCGCGGCATATCAGAAGAACATTCACATTCATTCAGTTGTTGAAAATGATCATTTCATTTTTGCGGATAAACATCTTGTTATGCAGGTGTTCAATAATCTTATTTCAAACGCGATAAAATTTACAAAGCCCGACGGCAACATCTGGGTGAATGCAAAACCATCTTCATCTTTCAGACTTATTGAATTCAGTGTAAAAGATGACGGCGTTGGAATAAGAGAAGAGAATCTTTCCGAGCTGTTCAGCATTGATACCAAGTTTACCTCTGAAGGAACGGCAGGAGAAAAAGGAACGGGACTCGGACTTTCACTTGTAAAAGAAATTGTAGAAAAACATAACGGAACAATCAAAGTAACGAGTGAATACGGCAAAGGAACAGAATTTACATTCACACTTCCGGTCGCTTCCGCAAATATTTTACTTGTTGATGACAGCAGAACTGACAGGCTTCTTTATTCAAAAATTATAAAACACATTACACCTGATTACAACATTGACACAGCTTCAGACGGAAAAGAAGCGCTTGATAAGATTTTAAAATCCCCGCCTGCACTTGTAATTACGGATCATCTTATGCCTGAGATGGACGGCTATGAGCTTGTCACCGAGCTTTCAAAAGCAGAGATAAAAGGCAAGCCGCCTGTTATTGTTTTAAGCAGTGATATTGACCGGCAAACAATTGATGATTACAACCAGGTGGGGATTGAATTTGTATTTCAAAAACCTGTTAACCTAAGCGACTTTAAAAAAGCAGTTGAAAAATCTTTGAAGAAAGGTTTGAAGGGGAATTAGGTTTTTTCTCTGCGTTACTTTGCGAAAAGAAAAGCGGATTGAGTTATACTTTGCGACCTTTGCGGTTAAAGAAGGAAAGGCAGAAACCGCAGAGGACGCAAAGATAATTTCGCAGAGATGACAAAGCAGTTTGGACTTAATTTATTCGTTTTCCAGTTTTTATTATTGCACGATTATTATTTAAACCCCCTACACAAACAACTAGATTGTCCTTCATATCAACACTTGCAAAGGAACCTGAGATATATTCCTGATAATTATACCAAGTTCTTCCATTAAAATGCAGTAAGAGTCCAAAAGCCCCAACCATAAAAATATTGTTAAAACCACTTCCCCTAATTTTTGTTTTATAATATGGTGGCATGCTATAATCTTTAACCCAATACTCATCTAATAAATTCGAAGAATATAATCCATCACCACCGATAAAATATTTTCTATCAGGGATGAACCAGACTGTACTTAATGACCACGGTAACCCACTATCACTAATTTGTTCTACGGTCATCTGATTAATTTTAAATACTTTTTTCCCCTGGTCTACAAATCGGTTGGATGCTATGCAAAGTACTTCATAACTATTATTATTATCTTGCGCTCCCCAAATATCATAAATGTGTAAATTTGTCCCGCTTTCAATCTTTGTCCACTGGCTGCCATTGTAGTGAGCTATGTTACCGTTGTTGCCTACTACATACAAATTATTGCTGCTGCTTCCCCAGATTTTATTGATCGAAAATGTCCATGGCATACAAATGGAGTTTATTTGAACACCGTTTTCGATTTTAGCGATTTGATCTCCTTTTTGAGCAACCCAATTTTCATTTTCTGAAAATGCTATTATTGAAGATGCTGGATAGGCATTTTGACTACTTGGTTGTCCACAAATTGTCTTAAACATTATTCTATGTAATGTCCATTCAATACCATTCCAGTGTACTGCATTATACATTGTATAGCCATTAGCACTTGTATCAGCTATCTCTATTTCACCTACTGCCCAGATATTATTTTCATTTATGATAGCTACATCATAAAGTACACTACTACCACTTGTTCCAAACTCAAATGTTTTAAAAGTAAAATTGTGGCTTGTGGTGTCGAGAGTGGTAGCGCTTGCAATATTACTCTTGATACCAGATGCCGGATTCCCGATACCGGATATCTGAAAGTCGTATGTTTGGTTTGGGAGTAGTGAATCAATGTAAAGTAGTGTGTCGGCGGTTTGTAAGTTTAGGGTTTTAAAAATAATATCATTTCTTAGTAGGTACAATGAAGTTGGGAGTTGGAGATTGGTGGTTGTCAATGTTATCCACGCTTCTGTACAGCTTACATCTTCAAGTTTGAGATTAAGCACTGACTCCTGTGGTGGCGGAATTGATTCTTCTTTGCAGGAGGAAAGAGAGAGTAAGAATAAGAGAAAGATTATGAATAAGATGGTTTTCATAATGCCCGTAAAATTATATTAAGCTATCTCGATTTCTTCTGAGATTTTTTAATTTCATTCACAATCTGTTTTAAAGATTTATTTTTATATAACTTTCTGCGGTCTTCTGTGTAATTATTTGCTCCCTGAGAAAATTGATTTAAAAAACGGAAAGTATTTGCCAGTCCTATTTTTTTACTTAGGAGAAAAATTGCTTCTTCGTTTATCTCATTCAAAGTTTTGTTTGCGTTTATCATCTTTCAATTACTACTATCAACTCTACCGACATTTCATAGTCAAAGTTAAAATTAGATTTTTTAACTAACAAGGTAACAATCCGATAATTTTCCCTTTGCGTTACTCTGCGAAAAGAAATGCGGACTGAGTTTAACTTTGCGCTCTTTGTGGTTAAAAAAGGAAAGACAGAAACCACGAAGAACGCAAAGAAAATTTCGCAAAGGTCACAAAATTATTTCTTTAGCACTACTCCCGTCGATGCATCAACAATAATTTTTTCTTTTACGGAAGAAAGAACTTCCGTTCCGGCTTTATCCTTGTTCACTAAAACTTTCCACTCACCTTTCGGCAGATGAAATTCTTCCTTCTTTTTCGGATTTGCGTTCATCAGTACGATAAATTCTTCACCGTCATGTTTAATGTGATAACCAACCGCAAAGTTATTATCACGTACATCAAAAAAAGTAATGTCTTCATACTCCGCCCTTCTGAAAGCATCGTACTTATTCCGTAGCGAGATCAGTCCTTTATAATAGTCAACAAGCTCAGAATTAATTTCAGCGTGTTTGTAATTGATGTAGTTTACTTCATTGTCCTTATTGTAGGTGTTATGGTCAATCGTGCCCTGCAAAGTATCTTTGACGGATTTATCTTCCGGTATAACTTTACTTCGTGAAAATTCCTGTCCCGAATGTATCATAGTCATTCCCTGAGAAGTGAACAGGAACAACGCAGCAAGTTTATTCAGCTTTAACTGGTCTGCTGACAGTTTAATATGTTCATCAACATTTTTTATTTTTTTATCGTGCTGAGTTTCGTGCGTACCTATTCTTATAAAATCACCAAGCGTTAGTCCATCGTGTGATTCAAGATAATTTACAGAATGTTCTTTCTTCTGAAATAAACCCAAACTATCTCTTACTAATGTTCCGTTCACATAACTTTTTATTCTGTTGGGATTATTGTTTCCATACCAATGCCCGAATATCCATCCCAATCCGTTGTTGGGATTTTCACCTTTCACTCCGTTTCGTATCTGATCATTCCAGCTTCCCCATCCGCGAAGTGAAAATCCAGCCGGGTCATAACCGCCGCCCCAGGGTTCGCATACAATTATCACTGATGGATTAATTTGTTTCGCGCGATAAATAATTTCTTCAACTGTTTCCCAGTCGATAAGTTTTCCAAGATCAAAACGAAAACCGTCGATGTGATATTCTTTCATCCAGTACAAAACACTTTCAACTATCATCCTGCGAACCATCGGTCTTTCGGTTTTAAAATCGTTGCCGCATCCGCTTTGTGAAGTGTAGTTGCCGTTTGCATCAAGACGGAAGTAATAATCTTTATCTATCTCTTTTAAGTTGCCGAGTTCATATTCTGAAATGTGATTATACACAACATCCATCACCACAGCGATTCCTTCTTTGTGAAATGCTTTCACCATATCTTTAAAATCATTTATCGCTTTAGGCTCGGCGCCGGTCCATTCATTCATTTTTATGTGACGTGTATTCTCTGAATAATAAGTTTCAGGCGCGAAGAAAGCCGCAGTCATATATCCCCAATGATTACGCTCGTAAGGATTCCACGTGTTGTACTTTCCATTGATAGAATCTTTAAACGGGATTTCAATGTTGCCAAATTCCTGTGCCGGAAGAAGTTCTACTGTATTTACGCCAAGATTTTTTATGTAGCTGATGCCGCCTTTTTTTCCTTTTTCAACTAAACCTTTGTAAGTGCCTCTTTCATCAACTCCGGATGAAGGATGTTCAGTCATATCACGCACGTGCATTTCATAAGTTATTACATCTCTCCAGTCGCGTTGAATCCATTCATCGTCTTCCCAATTATAATCACCCTCTTTAACAACTATGGCTTTGCGCGGATTCATATAGGTGTTAAAAGTCGCAACCGCTTTTGCATAAGGATCAAGACAAAGTACATCATCACTTTGAGTTTTAGTATTGTGTTTTACTTTGAAGCCGTAATACAAGCCGTACAATTCACCATCAAGTGAAGTTTCCCAGACACCGTTTTCATCTTTGTTCATTTCGTATTCACTCCCGGTTTTATCTTCAACCTTATTGAAGGTTACAAGATAAACCTGTTTTGCAGATGGAGCGAACAACCGGAAGTATGTTTTTCCTTCTTCAACAAATGAACCGAGTTTTTTATCTGAGTAGTATTTATCAAGTTCATTTATATGTTGAAGAAATTTTTTCTGTTTTTGTGTATAAACTTTGTGCTGGGATTTGTCGCTTATATACAATTGGCTTCCTTTAAGAATGGTTGAAAAAAGAATTATTATAACTACTATAAATGTTGATTTACTTATTTTCATTTCTGTTGCATTTCGTAATTGTGACGTCAGGCTTCGACAAGCTCAGCCTGACAAAGGATTTTCAAATCATTATTTGTATTTAAATTTTCTCATATCAAATTGAACCAGTCATGCTGATGGCACTGCCATTCAGCATCTTCCATAATAGTAAGACCCTGAAATTTACTTGCCTGCTGCAAGCTGGTTCAACGTGACATATATTCAAAATTTTTATTTGTCGTCATTATGATAAATCTCTCCGTCAACAACGGGCGTTACGCAAATCAATGGATTCTGCGGCACTTTAAATTTCTGAAATATTTCTTCAAACAATTCAAATTGTCTTCCGCGTTTTTCAAGTTTTGAAAATTTATTGTAGCTCATAAATTTTCCTTCCTTGTCAGAAGGAGCGTCAAAGTGATATGCGTTCGGGTAATCTTCAACTACCCTGCTTTTTAAAAATTTAATTTTGTTGTCATCCCCGCCTTCACGTTCATAAGCAAAAGCACGAAACTCAACGACAAGACCGTCATTTATTATCAGGTATATGTTCAGGATTATTTCGTTCATTTTTCTTTTCACTGTTTACTAAACAAAAAATACTTAAAGCGAGTGCAAATATAAATGCAAACTTGCACATCACACTTTCCATTATGATAACAAGTTGCGGTACGCCTGAAAACATCAGCACAAATCCAACTACTACCGGAAGCGTGATCGCAGTATGCCCGGTTATTAAAAGATAATTAAGAATTTTTCTTGTGCCGGATTCCTTTTTCATTTTCATTAAAAGCATTATGAACGAAATTAAAATCGGCACGTAATAAAAAAATCCATATAGATCACCCAATGGATAATTGTATGCAGCGTAGAGAACTGTGCATGCTGTAACTTCAAACTCAGGGATTACAATTGAATAATAAATGACAAATAAAATTGCAGGTGTAAATATCCATCTGAGTGTTTGAGAATTGTAATTAAAAAATCTTAGTGTCAACAATAAACTCAGTGGCGGAAGAAATGTTATATCAACAAAAGCAAGATATGCAGTGAATGATGATGCGAGTCCCATTCTGCACATTAGAAATTCAAGCGACTGATAAATCATCAGTAAAGTTATAAGCAGCATTGCTTTTTTGTTGAGATGATTTTTGTCAGCAAACACAAGCAGGTTGACGAGAAGTATCAACTCCATACTTGCAATAAACAATGAACCTATTCCATTCCAATCATCCATGTTTATAAAATCTCCGTGTTTCTCTGTGATAACTCTGTGGTTCGCCGTGTAATTCTTTTTCGCTCTAAAAATTTCACGGAGAGCGACAGAATCCGCCGCGGCGGAACGGAGTTACACAGAGGAAAATGATTACAAAGTTTTATGTGTGTCATCGCAGAATGGTTTGTTGCCGGAATGTTTACATCCGCAGAAATAAACAACTTCTTCTTTGTCAAACTTTACATGAATTGGTTCAAACTCCGTTCCGAAATGTGAATCATCACAAAACGGCTGAGTGTTTGATAGTCCGCACGAGCACCATTTATATGTTCCAGGCTGGACTAAAACTTCGAAAGGTTCTTTCTGATATATTTCTGGATTTGGCATTTACTTTTATATTTTTCGGGTAGCCGCAACCCCTGTCTGCGTCGGGCATGTTCATGTTTCGCAGGCTGAAGCCTGCGGCTACCACATTTGAAATTTACTTTCCCGGTCCGATCATCTTTTCCGGCTTAACTACTTCATCAAATTTTTCTGCAGTTAATAAACCAAGTTCAATAGCTGTTTCTTTTAATGTCTTATTTTCCTTATGAGCTTTCTTTGCTACCTTTGCGGCATTGTCATAACCAATGTGCGGGTTCAAAGCTGTGACAAGCATAAGTGAATTGTCAAGGTGTTTTTTAATATTGATTTCATTTGCTTCAATACCAACGACACAATTATCTGTGAAACTTTCACACGCATCCGCGATTAATCTTATCGACTGAAGTACATTAAAAATTATTACAGGTTTAAAAACATTCAGTTCAAAATTTCCCATCGCTCCGCCGAAGTTTACAGCAACATCGTTACCCATAACCTGTGCGCAAACCATTGTCATTGCTTCGGACTGAGTCGGATTTACTTTTCCCGGCATTATGGATGAACCAGGTTCGTTTTCAGGAAGATGAAGTTCACCAAGCCCGCAGCGTGGACCTGAACCAAGCCAGCGAATATCATTTGCAATTTTCATTAATGATGCTGCCAGTGTTTTTAAAACTCCGCTCGTTTCAACAAGTGCATCATGTGTTGCAAGTCCTTCAAATTTATTTCTTCCCGATGTAAATGGTTTGCCGGTAAGCATCGAAATTTTTTCAGCGGATTTTATTGCGAATAACGGATGAGTATTCAAACCTGTTCCGACTGCCGTACCTCCCAGAGCAAGTTCGCATAATCTGGGAAGACACGAATCAATTCTTTCCAATCCATTTGTCAATTGTTGAACGTAACCCGAAAACTCCTGTCCAAGTGTTAATGGAGTTGCATCCATTAAATGTGTTCTGCCGATCTTAATAATATTTTTGTAAAGAACAGACTTTTCTTCAAGTGCGTCACGAAGTTTTGTAACCATGGGAATAAGTCTTCTGTAAATTTCTTCGACTGCAGCGATGTGCATTGCAGTTGGGAAAGTATCGTTCGACGACTGTGCTTTATTAACATCATCATTCGGATGAATCGGCTTTTTACTTCCCATCACTCCGCCAGCAATTTCAATTGCACGGTTGGATATAACTTCATTCACATTCATATTGGTTTGAGTGCCGCTTCCGGTTTGCCAGACTACAAGAGGGAAATGTCCGTCAAGTTTTCCTTCTATGACTTCATCAGCAGCCTGTACAATTAATTCAGCTTTATCTGATGTAAGAATTCCAAGTTCTTTGTTCACCAATGCCGCAGCTTTTTTTAATATTCCGAATGAGCGAATTAATTCACGCGGAAAAGTTTCACCGCCGATTTTAAAATTCATTAATGAACGAGCGGTCTGTGCACCGTAATATTTATCTGCAGGAACTTTTATAGAACCCATACTGTCGGTTTCGATTCTGTAATCCATTTTGTCTCCCTCTGAATGTTTAGATGGAAGTTATTTGTAACACTAAATTTATTTGGTAATAATTTACGATTTTTTTTGTGTTAAGTCACAGGGGGAAAAGATTAAGAATAAGAGAAAGATAAAGAAAAGCATTTCGAGAAAATTTATATTCCTATACATGAAGTGTATAATATCAATGTCACACTAAGCGCAGCCGAAGTGTGACACACACAAATCCGCAACAAATAAAAATTCATTTTACGGATTTACAAAGTATCCTGTAAATCTCATCAACCCATTCCAAATGTTCAGGTTTCATGAGAACAGAACGAAGGCAGGTTATTGTTTCTTTATCCTTTTTAATTCCAACAGATTCTAAATCAAAAAACTTTGCTGGTAATTCGGCTAATGCAAGATGAAGATTATTTTTTGCGGCTTCATCAAAGATCTTCTTAGATAGTATTGATGATTTACTAAGTGAATCAGTTTTGGGAATCCATATCACAATATCAAGTTCGGGTTCAAATGCAGTTATAAATTTTTCATCATTCTTTAATAGAGAATACAATTTCAACGCAGCACTTCTGCAATTGTTAAGCATTGATGAAAACTCACCATCACTTACCAGCGGAAAAAGTTTTTGTGTAGCCCACAACGCAACTGCACTTGCGCCGGGACGCGAACATTCGAGACTTATTTCACCAAGATGCAATTCATCCGAACTGAAATAAGTATAGGGCGAATTGTGTTTATAAAATTTTCCAACTGAAGGATCATTGAATAACACACAACCGCATCCATAAGGCTGTAAGCCGTGTTTGTGCGGATCGATAACTACTGAATCTGCTTCATTAATTAACTGGTAATTATTTTTTGTTTCCTCTGAAAGTTTATCACACAAAACATAATAACCGCCATAAGCCGCGTCAGCATGAATTCTGAAATTATATTTCTTTTTTAATTCAAGAATTTCTTTTAACGGATCAACTGATCCAGTGGCTGTGGTTCCCATTGTAACAACTACAGTCCCGACATTTCCTTCTGATAATTTTTTCTCAAGAGCATTAATATTCATTCTTCCCTTGTTATCACATTCAACAGATTCAAAATCTAATTGAAGAACTTTGCTTATTCTGTTATGTGTGTAATGAGCTTGTTCTGACGCAAGTATTTTTTTATCGGGATATATTTGTCCAGCCACCCACAACGCTTCAAGATTAGCCATTGTACCGCCGCCTGTAAGGTGACCAAGATAATTTTTCCATCCAAACATTGAAGCAATTTCCTGAACTGCTTCTTTTTCCATTTGTGAACTTGCTCTTCCGCCGTCAAGTGCGTGATTGTTTGGATTGATGAACATCGCAAGTGAATAAGCCATTCTCGCAACAGTATGAGGTGGTTTAAGCATTTGTCCTGCGTATAATGGATGGAAGTAAGGATAATTGTCGTGAAGTTTTTCTGAAACGTTATTCAATACACTTAATATTTTTTCAGAATCATTGAATGATGATTTTACTTCCGGAAGAATGGAAAATCCATCTGAAAGTTTTTCGACAAGTTCATTAAAAATTTTTTGAGAGTCTGAATTAAGATTGTGCATAAAGATTATTTAGATTTTCGAGTAATTGATAATAGAATAAAAGTGAAAACCGTTCAACAAAAGCAATCAGTTGCATAACCACAAAATGTCATTTCGAAGGCTCGCCTCAGGCGAGGAGAAATCTCAATTATTTTGAGGTTTGAGATTTCTCTGGCTACGCCATCGAAATGACAGTCATGCAACACCATCTAAAGCGAACAAGTAAAACGGTTGTAAGTTAGTTTTCTTTTATACATTCTGAACGGGATTATTGCCTTTCTGAATCTAAAAATCTATCTAAACTAAATATCCAGTAAAGCCATTCCGCCTTCGGATGTTTCTTTATAAATATGAGGAAGGTCGTGACCGGTTTGGTTCATAGTCTTTACAATTTTATCAAATGAAACCAAATGCCTTCCATCAGATAACAATGCGAAGGTTGCTGTATTCAGTGCGCGTTCGGCAGCAAAAGCATTTCGTTCAATGCAAGGTACCTGCACCAATCCGTTTATAGGATCACAGGTTAAACCGAGATGATGTTCAATTCCCATTTCAGCGGCATATTCAATTTGTGAAGGAGTGCCGCCGAGAAGCTGTGCTGCCGCGGCAGCAGCCATTGCACAGGCTGTCCCTATCTCTCCCTGGCATCCAACTTTTGCACCTGATATTGATGCGTTCTCTTTTACGATGTTTCCAACTAAACCTGCCGTTGCAAGTGCACGTAATATTTTTTGGTCGGAAAAATCAAAACTATCGCGTAAATATTTTAATAATGCCGGAACTACTCCTGACGATCCACAGGTTGGAGCTGTGACTATTTTTCCTCCTGCTGCATTTTCCTCAGCGACTGCAAGAGCGTAAGAAAATGTTAGTGTTTTACTCTTCAATGAACCGCTGAAATTTTTTGCTTTAACATAATATGCAGATGCTTTTCTGCTTAAAGCTAATCCCCCGGGTAATATTCCTTCTGCATCTATGCCGCGTTTTATTGAATCGAGCATTGTATCCCATACTTCAGAAAGATAAGAATAGATCTCTTTGCCTTCACACTCTTCGACGTACTCCCAGAATCCTCTTCCAGTTTTTTTTGTCCAGGAAATTAATTCTTTCATAGTAGTTAGTTCATAAACTTTATTTTCAGATTCATCTGCTTCAAAGTCTGTTATCTTTCCGCCGCCGACACTGTAAACTGTCCATTCGCTGATTTTCTTTTTATCCGAATCAAAGCCTTCTATTAATAATCCGTTTGGATGAAGTGGAAGAAATGTTTCAGGTTTCCAGTTGATAATTACTTCAGCCGGAGCCAGTGCTTCTGTAATAGCTTTATCAGTTTGATGCCCTCTTCCCGTAGCAGCAAGACTTCCATACAATGTCGCTTCGAAATATTTTGCGTCTGGAAATTTTAATTTGAATATCTCCGCAGCTTTACGCGGACCCATAGTATGGCTGCTGGAAGGACCATATCCTATTCTGTAAATTTCTTTTATTGATTCCATTTATATCTCACTTAAACAAAAAGACTTATTCATTATATCATCGGTTAAAATATACTTTAATTTAGTGTATAACTTTTATGTTTAAATTTTTAACTCTTAAAGTACATAACTGCTAGTCTTTTGATCTGCTTTGTTGAATTATTTCAGAACCATCTAAAATTTAAACGATCCCGAATCAATTTCGGGATGACACATTGTGGAACTAGCCCTATGACCTTTTATTCTTCTATTAAAGGATATATTTTATCCTGCACAAGTTGAGCCACTCTTTCACCAGTCGGGAAAATTATTGCAGCATAAAAAAGCATTAACAATCCTGGAATACTTCCAAGCCAGTAAACAGGATTTGAGTCGAGATGATTATTGATAACACTTAATAGTAAAATAACCAAACCAAATAATGCTGAGCCTTCAAACATTGCGAGTCTTACAATTGTAAATGAAGTAATTATTCCAAGAAGTGATCTGGAATCAGGCTTTACTATTTCTGCAAAACTAATTTTTGCGTTTTTAATAATTCCCGACAAAATTTTATCACCCAAAAGAAATACAATTGAATAAACAGTAAATGAGGTTATGAACAGAATTATAAGAAGGATATTAAGCATTTCAGGTTCAAGTTCCGGGGATCTATTTTCATTCTTTATTGAATACAATACCATAACCACTATAAAGAAAAAAACTATTCCAAGACATAATGCTATCGTAATTATCCTGAGTGGTTTTAATTTTTCCGCAGAAAATATTTTTAACAGTTCTTCATAACTCGGTAAATCTCTTCGCATAAATATTCTCCTGATTATTCTGTGTATGCATTGTTACAAATCTAATCAATTCTGAATTTATTTGAACGCTAGTCCGATGTTAAGATAAAAAAGAAGAGGAAGTGAATTTCTGAAAGTCATTGTGGTGTGAAAGCCCGATTCAAGTTCAATAAATTGTTCATCATCCAGTTTGAATAAATAAAATAAATTCAGTCCGCTAAAAGGATAAGCCAGATTAGCAGTTTCACTTGATAAAAATATTAACAACCCAAAACTACCACCAAGGATTACGTTATTTCCGAGATAAATTTCAGGACCAATTTTTAAATACGGTAGAAAATATGGACTATAACTTTGGGATCCTTTCAAAAAAAGAATATTCATCCCCGGTTCAAAAGAAAAACCAAACTTATATATTCTTGAAGAATCGCTTATGTCACTGCTTCGGTAACTAAAGTTGATAAAGGGACTTGAAAATTCTTCGCTTTCATGCTTAGCACACAAATACGTTAACCCCACCATTAATCTTGTTCGTGAGAATTTTATACTATCATCTGCCAATGCAGATATTAAATCCTGTCCTTTAATATTTGAAGTCAAGCCAAGAATGGTTAGAAGTAATACGAAAATAAAATTGCGTAAATTAGTATTTGACAAAATTCCCCCTCTATTTATTCTTCTTATTGCTATTAAAATTAGTCAGAATTTATTAAATCAACTCAAATAAAATCCCGGAAATATTTTTATTGTAAGTCAGTGCCGCTCAATTGTCATCAAGGTTTTCAAATTCATTTTAGAATTATTATTTGAACCCAAAACCAATATTAAAAAATAACATTAAAAGACCATCACCATCAGGAATTGCGATTATATCCGTCCCGAATTCAAACTCAAAAAATAAATTTTCATTAATTTTTGATAGAACAAAAAAATTCATTCCCGCATTAGGCCATAAAATATTCGATTCACCCGAGTAAAATGAAAACATTAATCCCGTGCTGATTCCCATAAAAAAATTTTCTGCCAGACAGATATCAGGGTTTGCTTTTATGAACGGGAGAGCAATTACTGATGATTCATTATCCGGTATCATTAAAACTTTAATGCCAGTTTCAAACGCAAAGTCAGCGTCAACCGGTATGCTGTTCAGATTTAACCAGCTTTGTCTGTAAGCAAATAAAAATGATGGGTTAGCTGAAAATCCAAATTCATGCTCGGTATCAACATTTAGAATTGAGAGTCCTGCACCAAATCTGAATCTTGAATAAGTTCTGTTCTGCGGAAAATCTTTTGTTATATCAGTCTGGCAAAAATTGAATGAAGAAAAAATGATAAGAAATATTGCAAGTGATGAAGCAGAAAATCGATTTTTTAAATTCATATTGAATAAACCCCCAAAGTATTTTTATTTTGTGTATCAAGATAAGGAGAAACATTTCAACTGACTAAAATAAAATCGCCAATATATTTTTCGTCCTCTGTAAACAATTCTCCTTTTTTGTCTAACGCCTGAAATTCATTCTTAAATTTTAATTTAAACTCATCTAAATCTTCTTTTGATTTCCAGCGATCAATTGTTACATAAGTGAGTTCAGATACTGTACTTTTCAGTAGTTGTGTTGAAATATATCCCGGATGTTTTTTGAAAAGTTTTACCCAGTCGCCATCCACGCCATATAATTTTTCAAATTCATGTTGTTTGCCGGAATGAATTGTAAACTCCCAGATATAAATATATTGCGTAGTGTTCATACTTTTTTTTATTGTTGTCAGAAATATTTGACCGTATAATAATTTTTTCTTGGAAAAGTAAACAGTTTTTTCCAGGTGTATGAACGTTTCAACAGTTTAGAAAGTATCAATATTTATTCCTCAGTTCTGTTAGCTTTCACTTTAATATCATACTGCTTCGATAATTTATTCTCAGCAATCTGCAGTTCAACTTTTACACCGTGTTTATGAAGCCTGAAATCCGATGTCGTAACTGTATCGACGCTGTATTCTTTTTCCACCGAAGTGGAAATAAAATTATCAATTTGTTTTCTTGCCGAAGTTTCCGAATCATAAGTTGCTGTAACTTCTGCCTGAAAGACTCCTTCTTTATCAGAAACAAAAATTATACTTGTTGTTTTAGTTTTAAAGAACATACAAATGATATTCGGATTGCTGTTATCCTGGTGTACAGGGTTTCCGTATTTTTTTACGAGCTCGGATTTCTTTTTACCGATCAGTTCATGGACTTTGATATCCTGCGCAATGTTTAAATCCGTGAAAATAATTAGCAGAGGTATGACGAAGAAGAACGTTTTTAGTCTTTTCATAGCAGACCCCAATGATAGTTATGAATTAATAGTTTTGAGTTATGAATTATGCCTTTAGGTAGCTTTGAATTTGGTATTGTTTTGCGGATGCGATTTAATCGGTGAGAGAATGAATGCAGGATGTGTTTTCTGATTTTCATTTCAGCCACAGCCAAAATTCCATCAGAATTTTAATCTAATCTGACACGATAGTCAATGTAAATTTTTGTTTTATTTGGATGGTAAAATATTCTGTTTTATCTGAACGCTTCCAGTGCCCTGCCGTTTTTTCCGCGGGCACTTGCCAGTACAAAATTCAACAGGTCTTTAACATAAACACTACCAGCAAACTCACCTGAAGTTAATAATGATTCTTTTTCCTTTAATGTTTTACCACTGATGAACAAAATATTAAATGCTTTTTTAAGGAGAGAAATTTCCTCGGCGGAATAATTCTTTCTTTTTAATCCTATCACATTAATAAATCTTTCTTTCGATGGATTTCCTTCAACAGTTACAAATGGCGGGACATCTTTATTAATCCGGCTCATAAATCCAATCAAACAATTTTTCCCGATAGTAGTAAACTGGTGAACACCAACTAAGCCGCCTATGTAAGCGAAATCATCAATATGAACATGTCCTGCCAACTGTGTTCCGTTGGCAATGATTATGTTGCTGCCAAGTAAACAATCATGTGCTACATGTGTATAAGCCATTAGCAGGTTGTTATTTCCGATAATTGTTTTGCCGTTATTTGAAGTTGTACCCTGGTGAATTGTTACACATTCCCGTATAGAGTTATTGTCACCAATAATTACCTGTGATGCTTCGCCTTTATACTTTAAATCCTGGCTAACATTTCCAAGAACAACACCCGGATGTATAATGTTCCCGGTTCCCATTTTTAATGGACCGTATATGGTTGTGTTATCTTTGATGATACTGTTATCACCAATTTCAACTTCGCCTTTTATTACTGCGTGGGCACCAACTTCTACGTTGCTTCCAAGTTTTACGGATGGTTCTATAACTGCTGTCGGATGTATGTTCATTTTATTTTATCAATTATTGTAATTGCAACTTAGAAAAATGTTTGTGCAATCTCAAAGCCACATTTAAATTTTAAGAAGAAGCTTTGAGCTATTCAATCCGCATTACCGGATATATATTTAACTGTTTATCCCAGTAAGGTGAACGTTTATAAAAAAAGTTTAAACGTTCGCGGGGACTTTTTCTAAATTCTTCGTTTTCATTAAGCATCTTTTCAAACTCTTTTTTCAGTTGAGGATCTTCTTTCAGCATTTGTTCAGCTACTTTTTCCATCACGTAACTTTCAAAATATTCTTTCTGTTCAAAGATGGAATTCATGAATCCCCATTTAATAAACGAATCATCTGACTTTGGTTCGAGTGCGTGTGCAATTACTCTTACTGTTCTTTGATCAGTTCTGATAAGATAAGTCCCTGCAGGCACATTAACTCTTTCAGAAAAAGTATCATAATCAAAATTTACTCTCTGTCTTCCTTCATTTGAGGTTGAAGATATTTTTACATTCTTAAATTTGTAACGGGTAACTTCTATAATTTTAGATTCTTTCAGATTTTCCACTTCAACACCGTGAAGTTTTAACCTATCAACTAAGTGACCGAATTCCTCTGGAACTAAATAAGCTGCCGGGAGCTGAATCGAATCAGAGACAACTACATCATCATAAAACCTGATGTTAAAAGTTTGTTTCTCATTTGTGTAAACTAATTTCGGTCCGCCAGAGATTGATGAAGAATCAGTAAAATACCTGAAACCTTTGAAGGGTACTTCTGAAAATTTATCAGTCGGTTTTAAAGAAACAGGAAAATGTATTTTCTCTTTGCTGAAATTTTTTACTGACTGTTCATCAGCTTCTTTATTGATATTGATAAGTTCCTCAGCATTGTCATTCATAAATTTCATTACTGTTTCAAGAACAACTTTTGTTGAGAATACTCTGTCTTTGTAAGGTTTCATCATATGAGTTTCAACAAGCAAAGCGGGTCTGTTTTGAATTGCCGCATAACCTGTAGAAAATCTTGGTGTCGCTGCATAATCAGAAACACCTGACTCAAAACCTTTTGACCAATCTTTAAAAGCCACGTAAGGAAAGATGAGATAACCATTCTGTTCAACTTCCTTAGTAAGAAAGGGAACAAATTTATTATCCAGAAATTTTGCCGTTCCCGAATAAATATTTGCAAAATGTTCGACAGCATACGTGATTGTATACTGATAATCTGCGCCGTCGGTTGTGTGTGTATCAACAATAAAATCAGGCAGCCATTTCGAAATTAACTGAAGCATATACTGCATTTCAAGCGCATCTGCTTTAAGCCAGTCGCGGTTTAGATTATAATTCTGGGATGTTGTTCTCCATCCCATTTCTTCGGGTCCGTTTTGATTTATTCTGTTGTACTTACTTGTTCTTTCGTGTGCATCAACGGAAAAGATAGGGACGACAATGATATTAAGTTTATCAAGAAGATTTTCTTTTTCTTTAGTGATGAGAATTTCTCTGAGCAAAAGCATTGAAGCATCTTTACCTTCAATTTCACCTGAATGGATTCCGTTGATAATTAATAAAGTCGGTTTTCCGGATGATCTAAAATCAGCCGGACCAAATTCTTTTTCTTTTGTGATTGCAAAATATTTTAACTCTCTACCCTGCGGTGATGTCCCAAACGAAAATAATTTTGCGTAGTCTGAATAGTCATCGAGTCTCTGAAAATATTTCATAGTTTCATCATAACTTGAAGTTGACACAAAATCTGAGCTTTCAAACCTTGTTATCCAGTTACCATCAATTTTATCTTGAGCAATTGAATATCCGGCAACAATTGCCATCAGTAAAACAAATAAGACTAAATTCTTCATAATCTTTCCGATAATTTTTTTTCATTGTACAAAAGTTAGCTGAATGACTTTAATGTCACAAAACTTTTTCGATTATATAATTGCTCTCTAAAATTAATTTTAATTAAGCTAAAGGAGTTAACCGGTCATCACTTTTTACACCAACTTAATTTAAACTATGTTTATATTTGAGCGTCTAATTCAGTGAAGTAAAAATATTCTATTAAAAGTAAACAGATTTAGAATTGAATTTACCCGGTCACTAATTTTCCATAGCTTTGAAACAATTATAAAAGGAGTTACTGATGGACATACCTGTATTTGACAGGAGTAATTATCTAAAGGGACTTTTAATTACCGCACGAAAAGACAATCAATTAACGGACGAAGAAAAAAATATTATCAAAGGGATTTCCGACAGGCTTGGTTTTGCAACAGATTTTTATGATGAAGTAATCCAGAACCTTATGGCAAATAAATATATACTTGAAGACCCGATAAAATTCTCCGACCGTAAAATTGCTGAGTCATTTATTATTGATGCATTAAAAGTTGCGTTTTCAGATACAACGGTTCCTACACCTGAATTGGTATGGCTTAAAACAATTGCGAAAGAAAATGATATAAAACCGGAATGGTTTGATGAACAATCACACAAAGTGAAACACAGTCCGTTCCTTACCAAACAAACAGAGTTTGCTCTGTACTCAATTATATAGTCTACCTCTAAAATAGTCATCCCGCTATACTCACAGCGGGATGATTTTTTTTAAATCCATTTACCGGAGATTGTTTCCTCTTTGAATATCTCAGCTCCGCAAAAATATTTTTAACCCACTTATCCGAATTTTCTTGAATGTTTAGAATATCAGTATAATTTTTGCACACTTTTTCAAATCTAAATTCTTCAAAAGGAAAAATTATGAAAAGATACTTTTCGGCTGTTCTCTTCATGCTGTTTACTATTTCAGTTTTTGCACAACAAGAAGCGAGACTTTTAAGATTCCCGACAATATACGGCAGCAACATTGTATTCAGCTATGCCGGTGATTTATATACAGTTTCTGCGAATGGGGGCACCGCAAGAAAATTAACAAATGATATTGGTTATGAAATGTTTGCAAAGTTTTCTCCTGACGGAAAAACAATTGCGTTTACAGCTCAATATGATGGTAACACTGAAGTTTATACAATTCCATCTGAAGGAGGAATTCCAAAACGTATAACTTATTCAGCAACATTAGATCGTGATGATCTTTCAGACAGAATGGGTCCTAACAATATTGTGATGGGATGGAGAGATAATTCAAGTATAGTACTTCGTTCACGATGGATTGAGTTTAATGATTTTAAAGGTCAGTTATTTACAGTGCCTGTTGAAGGCGGTTTACTTGAACAGCTTCCATTACCCCGAGGTGGTTTCTGTTCGTATTCACCGGATGCAACGAAACTTGCTTACAATCGTGTGTTCAGGGAATTCAGAACCTGGAAACGGTACCGCGGCGGACAGGCAGATGATGTTTGGATTTATGATTTCAAAACAAAAAAGATTGAGAACATAACAAACAATCCTGCGCAGGATATTATTCCGATGTGGGCTGGAAACAAAATTTATTTTATTTCTGACCGCGATAAGAGAATGAATCTTTTTGCTTATGATCTTTCAACTAAAGAGACAAAAAAACTCACAACATTCAGTGATTATGATATTAAATATCCTTCCATAGGTGATAATGCAATCGTTTTTGAAAACGGCGGATATATTTATAAACACGATTTAACTTCAGGTAAAACTGATAAAGTCCAGATTTTTATTAATGAAGATTTTGTTACAGGACGCGGTGGACTTATTGACGTCAGCAGAAATGTAAGCAACTATGAAATTTCACCTGATGGTAACAGGGCATTGTTCGGCGCACGCGGCGAAATTTTTACAGTGCCTGCCAAATTCGGCAACACAAGAAATCTAACCGGTACATCAGGAGTTCATGAAAGAAATTCAAAATGGTCGCCTGATGGTAAATGGATCTCATACATTTCAGATGAAAGTGGTGAAGACGAAATTTATATAATGGCACAGGATGGAAAATCAGAACCGATAAAACTTACAGACGGTGATAAGAATTATAAGTTCCAACCGTTGTGGTCACCCGACAGCAAAAAATTATTATGGGCTGACAGAGAACAACGGCTTCAGTTTGTTGATATTGATTCAAAGGATGTAACACTCGTCGCAAAATCAGATGCGTTTGAGTTTAACGCTTATGAATGGTCACCTGACAGTAAATGGATAACATATTCCAATCCTGAAGTTGAAGTGATGACAAAAGTGAAACTCTATTCACTCGAAAGTAAAAAGACTATCGATATCACCGATGGCTGGTATTCATCTTACGGTTCAACATTCAGTTCGGACGGTAAATATCTTTACTTCATTTCGAACAGAAGTTTCTCACCAAGATATAGCCAGACAGAGTGGAATCACATATACCAGGATATGGCAAAAATTTATTTAGTAACTCTTGCCAGGGATACCAAATCACCATTTGAACCAAAGAGCGATGAAGTAGTAATTAAAGATGAATCAAAGAAAGAAGAAGACAAGGATAAAAAAGATAAAGACAGTAAAGTATCAGTAAAGGTTGATGAAGATGGAATTCAATCAAGAATACTTGAACTGCCTGTTGAAGCGTCCAATTATTTTAATTTATTGTCTGTTGGTGAAAAACTTTATTACCAGAGAAATGGAAGCAGTGATTCACGACCAAAACTTCTTATGTTCGATATGAACAAACAAAAAGAAACCGAACTTGGTGAAATCGGCGGATATGAAGTTTCTGCGGATAAAAAGAAAATGCTTGTATCACAGCAAGGTTCTTATGCTATAATTGATCTTCCTTCATCCAAAATAGAAATGAAAGAAAAATTAAATCTCTCCGATATGAAGATGAATCTTGACCGTTATGCTGAATGGATTCAGATATATAATGAATGCTGGCGTCAGATGAGAGACTTCTTCTATGCGCCAAATATGCATGGAGTTGATTGGGCTGATGTAAGAAAGAATTATGAGCCTCTTGTTAAACACGTTAATCACCGCGCAGATCTCACTTACATAATCGGTGAGATGATAGGTGAACTAAATGTCGGCCACGCTTACGTCGGCGGAGGTGATTACCCGAAAGCTGAAAGAATAAAACTTGGTTTGCTTGGTGCACAGGTTGAAAAAGATCCTTCATCAGGTTATTTCAGAATCAAAAAAATACTTAAAGGAAATAACTGGGATAAGAGTACCCGTTCACCATTAACAGAAATTGGTGTTGATGTTAAAGAAGGTGATTACATCATTGAGATAAACGGTAAGCCGACAAATAAAATGTCCAACATTTATTCAGAGCTAATTAACACTGTTGATAAGCAAGTAACCATTACTGTTAATTCATCTGCAAAAAAAGATGGAAGCCGTGAAGCAGTAATTATCCCAACCGGAAATGAACAACCATTGTATTACCTTAACTGGGTACAGACAAATATCGAAAAAGTTAATAAAGCAACTGATGGAAAAGTCGGATACATTCACATTCCTGATATGGGTCCTGGCGGACTTAATGAATTCGTAAAATATTATTATCCGCAGCTTCGCAAACAGGCATTGATAATTGATGTACGCGGTAACGGCGGCGGTAACGTATCACCAATGATCGTTGAAAGGCTAAGAAGACTTCCTGCAATGATTGATATCGCACGCAACACAGCAACAGGATTTAATCCCGGTGGAACACACGTTGGTCCGAAAGTAACATTACTTGATGAATTCTCTGCAAGCGATGGTGATATTTTTCCTTACAGATTCCGTCATTACAAACTCGGTAAACTGATTGGTAAACGTTCGTGGGGAGGAGTTGTTGGAATCAGAGGAACACTGCCAATCGTTGACGGCGGTTTCCTTAACAGACCTGAATTTTCACGCTACGATCTTGAAGGAAAAGAATGGGTGATGGAAGGTCACGGAGTTGATCCGGATATTTACGTTGATAACGATCCCGCAATGGAATTTGAAGGAATAGACCAGCAACTTAACAAAGCAATTGAAGAAGTGCTGAATGAGTTGAAGAATAATCCGGTTAAACTACCTGAACCACCTCCTTACCCGGACAAGAGGTAGTTATTAATTAATAGTTTTGAGTTATGAAATAAAGAGTCCCGCTTTGGCGGGACTTTTTATTATAACAACTAAGTTCGACTTGTCCGAAATTATTATCGGTCAATCAGTCTTAAAAAATTGAGCAATCAATGCCACCAGTCCAAAAAGAATCCAGAAACTTGATAGAAAAGTTTTACCCCCATCAAATCTTTCTTCATAAATTTTCGAGATGCTTTCATAAGGAATGCGCTGTTCAGTAGAATCATATTTTGTTATTATTATCACGTCCTGAGTTGATGTAACCAAACTATCTTCTTCATTAAGTATCACTTCGCTACCATCATTTAAAATAAACTTAAAAGTGCTTGGTGAAGATTTTGATTTTAACTGCTCTTCTGAAATGGGACGAAATGAATAACAGCCAGTTAGTACAATAGATACAGAAAGGATTGAAACAATTACTAAAATGAAATTTCTGTTTTTCATTTTTTCCCCAAGGATTTAAATTTGATTTTTCACTTTTAATTCAAGCAAATAACAGCTATAACTTATGCTCATTCAAAACAAATCTCAAGTATTAGTTTATACGTAGTATGTAGAAAAATAGAAAAGATCGTCACATTTAGACACGCTCAATGAGACATCATAAATATTTACAATATGTAGGTGTAGTCAAATTACTTTCTTAATCCTTATCTTATTCTTAATCTCAACACATCCGTTTTTCTGGAATCCGGTATCTTGCATCCGGAAACCATTATCCAGCAACCAGATTCCGTTTGTCCTTTGTCCGCCTTATCTCTAATTTTGCACAGTAAATTTTATTTAATTATGAACTTGAAAATGACTCTCACCAAACACATTTCTAAAAGGAAATTATTATGCAAAAGATGAAAGCACTCGTAAAAAAATATGCAAAGCCGGGCATCTGGATGGACGAAGTTCCCGTTCCCGAATACGGACCGAATGATGTGTTAATCAAAATCCAAAAAACATCTATATGCGGAACCGATATTCACATTTATAACTGGGATGAGTGGGCACAAAAAACAATTCCTGTTCCAATGCACGTTGGTCACGAATATGTTGGAACAGTCGAAGCATTCGGCAGCAATGTTCACGATGTAAAAGTCGGAGAACTTGTAAGCGGTGAAGGTCACATCGTTTGCGGCACTTGTAGAAACTGTCGTGAAGGACGCGGACATCTTTGTCCAAATACAAAAGGTGTTGGAGTAAATCGTCCGGGTTGTTTTGCAGAGTATCTTGTCATTCCTGTTTCAAATATCTGGCATTGCGATCCTAAACTTCCCAAAGAATATTTTTCAATATTTGATCCTCTTGGAAATGCAGTACATACAGCGTTGGCATTTGATGTCCTTGGTGAGGATGTTTTAATTACCGGTGCCGGACCAATCGGTATTATGGCTGCTGCGGTTGTTAAACATTCCGGCGCAAGAAATATTGTTATCACAGACATGAATCCTTACAGGTTAGACCTTGCAAAGAAAGTAGGCGTTACGAGAGCAGTCAACATCAGAGAAGAAAAACTGAGTGATGTAATGA
>JAEXTA010000135.1 GCA_023453665.1 Bacteroidota bacterium
TATCACTTCATAACGTAATTTTATTTCTTTACTTTGAAAATCTGTAGATACGGTGATTGCCGGAGTAACTGAAAATGTTTGTGAATTTAATCCATTCAATGGGGCGCTGTATTCATTCTGATTGATCTGTATCCCGGGTTCATCAATAAAAAATCTTACTGTAGTGTTTGAAGAATTTGCCGGAGTCAGGTTTGTCAGAGCAAAATTAATACTACCGGTTTCACCTGCGCCAACACGCCCGTTCTCAAAATTAATTTCAGAAACAAATATTGAATCCAGTGCGATGTAAGGTCGTGATCCTATATCAAAATCGCCAACCATATTCAGGTTTTCTTTATGGATATTCCTGACTGTTACATATGTATTAACCAGATTATAATCTTTACTGTTCGGGTTACTGAACATCTCAAAATTTTTATTGTTGGTTAGTCCGGGAAATGGATCACCTGCATCGCCTCTGCCCTGACCCAAATTTAAATGTCTCATTCCATCAGCCTGTTCAAGGTCGACAAGGTAATGGTTTTCATTCTGATTCCCGTTTTGATTATCATCCACATGGTAAATAAGAAAGCCCGAATCATAAAGATTAGCGTCAAAACCGATTTTCTGTCTGTTTTCAACAAGAAAATATTGATTCGTACTGACACCATTTCGCCACATTTTATATACAACAGGATTCTGTTCAACATTTATAACTGAGAGATCATCAATTGCAGTTGTAACATTTATTGGTGTAACCCATCCAAGTTGAACTTTGCACCAGGCACTCATGTGAACAGGGGTATGTGAACTTGAACCGTTACCACCATAAGTACCACCAGCCATTAAACACCAGTTGCCTAATCCTTCTGACGAATTATCTGTATCGTATAAATCAGGTAAACCAAAAATATGTCCGAACTCATGTGTAAATACACCAATTGTTGTTATAGGTCCGTTGTTATTGTTCGATCCAGTCATCTCCGGTTGAATTGCATAATCTCCATCAATAATTACTGCAAATCCTGATGCAGGGTCGATATCATTCGTTATATAAGGTTGCCCGTTTGTTACCACACCAAAAGTCCATCGATGTGACCATATATTAAAAGCACCTGCTGCTGCATCAGCACCGGAATGTATCGCGGCAACAAATCCAATATGAGGTTTTCCCTGACCATCATAGTATTGAATATAGTCTGCAAAATTTAAAGTAGGATCAGCCGCCTGAATAAGATCGAGAACGAATTGTGGTCCGCCGTCAGGACCTAATCCGCTGTTGCCGCCTTCATATTGTTCTAAAGTACCCGGAACATTGTACCACCCTTCGCAATTACCGGTGAATAAAAGTTGATTATAAGAAACCTGAGAATAGTAATCAGTAATTGTACCTGTAGGGTTTGGACCATCAAATAAAAGACTCTGCATTTGTTGTTGTGTGTAGTGACCGGAAAGATTAGAGTACTGTCCCATTAAAGTCAGAGCATAGACGGTATCATTTGCTAAATCTGTTTTGCCTGATATACCTGCAGAAATTTTTTCCCGAATTTCTTTTCTGCTTTGGAATTTTTCCGCATAGAAACCACCTTTGTAGGAGTGCTGTACCATCTTATGAAAATCAAAAAATGCCGGCGGTGGTGTTACACCTTTCTTAGGTGGAATTATTGCCAAAGAGGTTGAGCAAAAAAATATACTTATTACTATCAGAGTACAAAATTTCATTTGCGATCCTTTATTTCTGATTGATGCTTATAACATGATAATTAACTAATAAAAAATGGTGGTGTACAAATCTTTCGTGGTAAATGGTATGTAACAATCAGACCTGTAAACTGGATATTAACATAATCAGAATAAGTCAATCATTCAATCATTTTTTATTGCTGAACTTATTGTACTATTTTTATAGAGATGGAAAATTTAATTTTCATAACGAGTCTTGTTGCCCCAGTATTTATAATAGTGGCTGTAGGTTACCTGCTTCGTAAGTTGAAAATGATTGATGATGGTTTTGTAAAACTATCATCTGCAATTGTTTTTAATGTATCACTTCCGGCGTTGATATTTAAAGAAATTGCCCTGCTCGACATAAGTCAGATATTTAATCCGCAGATTATCGTTTTTATTTATACTGGAACTGTACTCGTTTTCATCTTCAGTTGGGCAGTCTCAATACCACTTGTAAAATTATTGAAAGACAGAACAGTCTTTATTCAGGGTGCATTCAGAGGAAACTTTGCTATTGTTGGTCTGGCAATTATCGCCAATCTCTATGGTAATTCAATTCTTGGCAAAGCTGCCCTGGTGCTTGCATTTACAATTCCGCTTTATAATTTTTTATCGGTAATCGCACTTACAGTGCCATTAAGAAAAGAACAGGCAACGAGAAAACGGGATTTATTTTTTAGAATTATCAGTAACCCATTAATACTCGCAGTTGTTGCGTCGTTACCTTTTTCATATTTGAAGATTGAAATACATCCCGTACTTCTTGATACTGTTGACTATCTCGCAGATCTTTCAATACCGCTTGCCCTTATTGGTATAGGGGGCTTTATGAGTTTTAAAGAAGTTAAGAACGGCTTAAAGATCAGTCTCATCTCAACATTTATTAAACTTATCTTTACACCGTTTATTATCACATACATCGCGTATCTTATTGGTTTCACGGGTACTGATCTAGGGATAATTTTCATTTTGTTTGCCTGCCCGACAGCTATTGCAAGTTTTATAATGGCTGAAGCGATGGGATCTAATAGTAAACTTGCAGCGAATATTTTGTTAATCACTACACTTGGTTCTGTTGTAACAATGACGTTAGGATTATTTGTCCTTAAAGAATTCGGGTTGATATAATTTGGTTGATGCTATTTAATCAATAACATTTTTCTTGAATTAATAAATCCTTTAGTTCTTAGTTGATATATATAGATCCCGCTGCTCAGACTTTTGCCATCAAAATCCACTTCATATTTACCAGCATCAAGTTCTTTATTAACAAGAGTAGCAACTTCTTCACCAAGAATATCAAACACTTTAAGTGAAACAAATTCTCTTTCAGGAATGGAGAAACTAATCTTAGTGCTTGGGTTAAATGGATTAGGAAAATTCTGTGAAAGAGAATAATCAAAAACTTCCGGACTTAATTGTGTAACGGAAGTAGTACTATCTCTCCAGAATAATTTATAAAAACCAGTTGGAGGCGAATAGAAAGTGTCAGCAACAATACCCTTATCCACAGCGGCAATACGGTAGTAGAGGTGATAACCCTGATTATACTTTGTTGTGTCGAACTGGTAGTTGAGGGAAAATAACTTTTGATCTATTGGAGGTATTGGTTTAATTGCCTGAATCAGAGAGTCAAATCCGTTGTAATAAAATGATTCAAGAAAAACATTTTTAATATAAGAAACCCCTGTAACCATTTGAGGATAATTTTGTACAGAATATTGATGATCAACAACAAATTGTTGTTTTAAAATTGCTGTGTCAGACAGATTTACGATAGGTTCAAATTGAATATCAGGAATTTGGGTGTGTTTTTTATATCTTGTCTCCAGTGAGTCATAGATTAAATATTCCAAAAGTTTCATATCTATTTCTGGACCCCTATAAGGGTAATTGCTATTTAAAGTATGCTCATCCTGGAATACAAATCCAATATCAGGAACAAACATATACCAACCTTCCTCATAATCGCTATCAGCCTGAAAACCTTTACCGCTACTTACAACATCGATAACTTGAACAATTCCTGTATCAACAGAGAGAGGATAAAAAGTTCCGTCCTGCTGTATCTGCTGGAATGTTGCACCAAGAGGAAGATTAAAATCCATATATGTATGCTCCTGATTGTACAGGTAAACAACTATTTTTTGTAACCCCAAGTCAAATCGAACAGGTACAGAATTCAGGTATACCAAGTTATTTAGAGTAAAAAATTTCTTGTTATTAATACTTATGGAATCAATAACTGAAATGGTTTCGATTGAATAAACATAACCTGGAGGATTAAAGTGTCTCTGAGTCTTAAAGAACTGCCATTTATTTCCGACTTCAAGCGGAAACCAGTTCACATTAGAAGATTCAACCAAATCCTCCGCAATTTTTTTGAACCAGATCAAATTTCCGTTACTACTAAATTTAGCTGCTGCAGTCCAACGATTATCAATTCCGGTTCCTCCTGAAATTTGTAGAGTGTCAAGATTTATAGTTCCGCAAAAGTTGCCCGATGCAAAAATATCTCCAGTATGAAAGAAACAAACTTTGTTAAATTCGTCTTCATTAGATCCACCTACATTTACCATCCAAACTGGATTTAGCCCTGTATCCAGAACTGCAACAAAAGCATCAGTAGAACCATTAGAAACTATGGTTGTGCTACCAAAAATTAAATCTGAACATTTACCGCTTGCGATTATCCTGTCGCCTCCGGCGTAAACCAAACTCTCACTCATATGATTACCTGCAGGTGAAAAGCTTCGCGACGTAAGAAGATTATTATCTGTGTCACGTTTATAAAAATCTAAACTCGCTGAAGTAAAAATTGACGATAGATAAATATTTGAAAAGTTGTCGGTGCATTTAGGGGATTCCGATCGATTGATTAATTGCATCCACATTGCAATTCCGTCGGGTGAATATTTACCTATGAGTGAATAATGAGTTCCTGGAAGCGGGCCATTCACCAGCTGATTTATTAACATGTTTTCATCACTATCAATATGTATTGTGTTTGTGAATTTGCCTGTATTGAATAGTTTTTGAATCTCTCCGTTTAAATTGTATTTGACCGTAAATCCTCCCCCGGAAACGGTTAGAGAATCAAAAGTAACAGGACTGCCATCACCGCATACATAAAGATAGCTTTGTGATACTGTGATATCATTTCCCCGAGCTTCGCCCGGAGATGAACCTTGTTTTACCCATTCAACATTTCCCTGAGAATTATATTTTGCTATATAAACATCGGTTCCATTAGCTGTTAAAGAAAATGAATCAAAATTAGCAGTACCGGAAAATTCTCCGGTTATATAAAAGTTTCCGGCATTATCCACCGTTATAGCATCGGCTTTAAGTGACAGTGTACTCGTGAGTATTTTTATCCATAAGAAATCACCATTAGTATTTAACTTTACTAAAAAAGCAGATGGATGATTTAAATTTAGTTCCTGTCCTGCGACTCTAATTGAGCCAAAGCAATTACCAATTACAATAGTACTTCCATCATTATTAACAACAGCACCTGAAGTGTAAACTTCAGCGAGGGTGTTATTGAAGAATGTTAATACAAGGAGAATGCTCGTGACTAAAATTAATTTTTTCATATTAACCACCCATAGTAAAATAGTTAATAACTATTTCATCAGTATCATTTTTTTTGTACTTGTGTAATTACCACCAGTTATTCTGTAAATGTATATACCGCTGCTTAAACTTTTGCCATCAAAATCCACTTCATATCTGCCTGCATCAAGTTCTTCCTTAACAATCGTAGCTACTTCTTCACCAAGAATATCAAACACTTTAATCGAAACAAATTCTCTTTCAGGAATAGAGAAACTGATTTTAGTAGAAGGGTTAAATGGATTTGGATAATTCTGTGAAAGTGAATAATCAAAAACCCCAGGGCTTAGCTGATTAACTGAAGTAGTACTATCTCTCCAGAATAATTTATAAAAACCTGTTGGAGGTGAATAGAAAGTGTCAGCAACAATACCCTTATCCACAGCGGCAATACGGTAGTAGAGATGGTAACCCTGGTTATACTTTGTTGTGTCGAACTGGTAGTTTAATGTAAAATCTTTTTCTGTTGTTTGTTGAATTTGAAACTCTGAATTCCATAAAGTATCAGATCCATTAAAATAAAATGATTGGAGATAGGCATTCATATATGAAAAGTAACCGTGACTCGCAGGAACGTTTTGCTTTGAAAAAGGATGAAGTACTATAAAATTCTGGTATAAGGAATCTCCTTCGGGGATAAAGACAACAGAATTAAAATTTATAGTTGCAGATTCTGTATGCTTTTTGTGATTAATCTGTCCATCATTTGTTAATAAATATTCAATTATAACTAAATCAGCTACAGTAATAGGAGACATATACCATTCCTGATCTTGAAAAACCCAACCTCTCTCCGGTGAAAAATAACTCCAGGTAGCAACTTCACTTGTAGTTAGTGGGCCAACCCAACGGGTAACATGATAAAAGCCTTTAGCTTCAACAGTATCTTCCAATATCACAAGGTTTTGTGAGATAATAGTTGCATTTTTATATCCACCGGAACCGTTAGTCTGTTGAAATGTTTCTCCGGCTACTTTAGAAAAATCCATGAATAGATATTCCTGGTTATTATAGACTACCAGTATTTGTTGAGACTCCTGGTCATATCTGATTTTTGTCCCCGGATTAAACCCATAAAATCCATCAACTGAAAAGTATTTTTTATTATTAATGTGTACTGAATCTGTAACTCTGAATTCCCTCAGATAGTAGTCACTAAAATAGCCATCTGATCTATTTTCAGAATAATGAAATTTTGTGCCCACTTCTAAAGGAAACCAATTAGCTGTTGATGAAGGTGTGAATTGTTCTACTACTTTTTTAACCAAGATAAAATTTCCCTCAGGATCAAATTTTGTTATACCAGCCCATTTATCGTCCGCAGAAGTTCCTCCGGCTATTTGAAAAGTATCAATTGTAATTATACCTCTGAAATTACCTCCGCAAATAATGCTGCCATTATTCTGTATAGAGACACTGTTCAATTCATCATCATATGAACCGCCGCCATGATTAATCCAGATAGGATTCAAATTTGTATCAACAACTGCAATGAAAAAATCTGTTAATCCTTTACTTTGTAGGATTGAGTCCCCAAATGTAAATCCTGTTGAATAGTAACCGGCAAGCAATATATGTGTTTGATCTTTAATCTTAATTATTCTTCCCCTATTGCCTTCAGCCATAGTAAGTGTTTTTAAAATCAGAGCATTTCCTTCATTATCATGTTTTGTAAGTCTAACACGATTTCCGGTTGTATAAATGTTCTTATTATTGTCAGAACATAATGAATTGCTAGTTGAAAAATCATTCATTGCTGCCCATACAAAATTTCCATCTTGAAAATACTTGGATACTGAGTAGTTATAATAGGGGACAGGCCAAGGGATATATTCACCTCCCAAAATTATTAAATCATTATCTGCATTTACATTTAGTCTATATGAAATATCTCTAGTCTGAAACAGATTAACAATGCTACCCTCTGAATTATAAATTACTGTAAATCCACCACCAGTTATACTTAATGTATCAAATGTAATTGGTTTACCATAACCGCAAACAAAGACCAGGTTATTATTTACAAAAATGTCGTTCCCATTTGCGGTTCCGGCAGAAGTTCCGTGTTTTACCCAGTTTACTTCTCCTGCATGATTATATTTTGCTATAAAAGCATCTGTTGTTGTGGCAGTGAGAGAGTAAGAATCAAAACCAACTGTACCAGAAAACTCACCGGTAATATAAATGCTACCAAAACTATCCACAGAAACTGCATTGGCTTTAACTGAGCCGTTACTTTTTGCAAACTTAACCCATATAAATTCACCCTCCGGATTCAATTTTAAAATATAAACCGAAGGTTGTGTTATTGTGTGCTCTTGTCCAGCTATTCTGACGTTTCCAAGACAATAACCGATCACAATTATGTTACCGTTATTATCAACTGTAGAACCGGTTGTGTTTACTTCTGCGAGGGTGTTAATCTGGTAAAACATTAGAAATGCTAATGCAGTTGTTCTGACTATAGTGCCCATAACTATTCTCCCGAATTTTCAGTTATAACGTATAAAATAATACTATTACCTGCAATTGAGAAAACAACTAAATTTTTACTGTCAGGTTTTACTAAATCTTAATTATACTCATCCCAGCTTTTTATAGTGAGTGTGGAAGGGGAGTAATGTTTCAACGATTTTACAAATCGTTTTGCTACCTGTATGTTGGTGAATAACGGTATGTTAAGATCAACAGCTTTTCTGCGTATGATGTAATCGCTGTCAAGTTCAACTTTTTCTGCGGTCTTTGGAATGTTGATAACTAAATCAATTTTATTTTCTGAAAGGTAAGTAAGTATCGATGGTTCAGCATTGTCAAATGGTCTGAATAAAACTTCTACTTCTATTCCGTTTTCTTTATAAAAATCTGCGGTGCCTTTTGTGCCGTAAAATTTTAATCCCATAGTTCGCATTACTTTAAGTTCATCAATCAATTCCGCTTTGTTTTTCAATGTGCCTGTGGAAAGTAAAACTCCTTTAGATGGAATTTTCTGTCCGATAGCTAAAGTACTTTTTAGAAATGCTTCGTTAAAATCATCGCCGAGACATGCTACTTCTCCGGTTGAAGCCATTTCAACACCTGTTACAGGATCGGAACCCTTCAACCTTGTAAATGAAAACTGGGATGCTTTTACTCCAACATAGTCAAGATCGAATGATGACTTATCTATGTTGGGAACTTTCTCTCCCATAATTAATTTCGTTGCGTATTCAATAAAATTGATCTTCAATGTTTTTGATACAAACGGAAAACTCCTTGATGCGCGAAGATTACATTCAATCACTTTTACTTCGTTATCCTTGGCTATGTACTGAATGTTAAATGGTCCTGTGATCTCAAGTTTTTTTGCAATCTTTTTGGTTATCATTTTTACTTTACGCATCGTCTCCAAATAAGTTCGCTGCGGCGGCAGAACTATCGTGGCATCACCGGAATGAACACCGGCATTTTCAACATGTTCGGCGATTGCATAACAAAAGACATTTCCATTCTCGGCTACAGCATCAACTTCAATTTCACGTGCATCAGTTATAAACTTACTGATTACAACAGGGTGTTCTTTATTAAGTTCGGTTGCTTTAACAAGGTACATCTCAAGTTCATCTTCTGTTAAAACTATACTCATTGCCGCACCGCTTAACACATAACTCGGACGGATCAGAACTGGATATCCGACTTCATTTGAAAATCTTTTTGCGTCTGCAAGCGATGTTACTTCTGTCCATTCAGGCTGGTCAACTTGTATTGAATCAAGTATCTGTGAAAATTTATGACGGCTTTCAGCGTTATCAATTTGTTCGGGAGAAGTACCGAGTATTTTTATCCCCGCGTTATGGAGTTTCATTGCAAGGTTGTTGGGAACCTGTCCGCCCATTGATACAATTACACCTTCAGGATTTTCTTTTTCATAAATATCTAAAACTCTTTCAAAGGTTAATTGTTCAAAATATAATTTATCGCAAATGTCATAGTCGGTACTTACGGTTTCGGGATTACAATTGATCATTATTGTTTTGTAGTTCATCTTGCCAAGTGCAAGTACGGCATTCACACAGCACCAGTCAAACTCAACCGATGAACCGATGCGGTAAGCTCCGCTGCCTAGTACAACAACCTGGTTTAGTTCACCTGAAATAATATCATCGGTTAATCCATGATAAGTCATATAGAGATAGTTTGTCTGTGCGGGAAATTCTGCGGCGAGTGTATCAATCTGTTTTACAACCGGAACAATGTTTAATTTTTTTCTATAGTTTCTTACTTCAAGTTCCTTTGAGGATGTCAGTTGTGCAATTTGAAAATCCGAGAAGCCATTCATCTTAGCTTCACGCATTGAAGCTGCATCAACATCAGTAAGTTTTTTATTGTTAAGTTTCTTTTCAGTATCAACAATGTTTTTCATCTTAAAAAGAAACCACGGGGTTATCTTTGTAAGCTGATGTATCTTTTCAACAGTGTATCCATTTTGTAATGCGATTGCGATTGCAAATATTCTTTTATCCGTTGGTTCGGAAAGTTCTTTATCAAGGTCGATGAAGGAAAGATCGTGACCCGTAAATCCGGGTAAACCAACATCAAGCATCCGGATAGCTTTCTGTAAAACTTCTTCAAAACTTTTTCCGAGAGACATTACCTCGCCAACAGATTTCATTTCGGAACCAAGCTGTGTACTAACCTGTCTGAATTTTTGAAGATCCCATCTCGGAAATTTTAATGCGACGTAATCCAGCGCAGGCTCAAAGCATGCAGATGTTTCTTTTGTGATAATATTTTCAACTTCATTAAGGGCATAACCTAATGCAAGTTTTGTAGCGATGAACGCAAGAGGATAACCTGTTGCCTTAGATGCGAGTGCTGAGCTTCTGCTTAGTCTTGCGTTAACTTCAATTATTCTGTAGTCATCCGAAAAAGGACTTAGCGCATATTGAATATTGCATTCACCCACAACACCAAGGTGACGTATAAGTTTTATTCCTATTGAACGAAGTTTAAAATTTTCGTGTGCTGATAAAGTCTGCACAGGCGCAATCACAACACTATCGCCGGTGTGTATTCCCATAGGATCAATGTTTTCCATTGAACAGATTGTGATGCAATTATCATAACGGTCGCGAACTATCTCGTACTCAACTTCTTTCCAGCCGTAAAGAGATTCTTCAATTAAAATTTGGTTGGTAAACGCAAATGCTCTTCTTGCTTTTTCTTTCAGTTCATTTTCGTTGTTTACTATGCCCGAACCAAGTCCGCCAAGTGCGTATGCAATACGGACCATAACAGGAAATTTAATTTCATTTGCGGCAGCAATAGCCTCTTCAACTGTTGTTGCAGTTTTACTGACGGCAACTTTTAATCCGACTTCATTTACTTTATTAGCAAACTCTAACCGGTCTTCAGTAGCTTTGATAGCTTCGACAGGTGTACCGAGAACCCTTATGTTATACTTTGCAAGGATTCCTTTTTCATAAAGATCAACACCAACGTTTAATGCTGTTTGTCCGCCGAACTGAAGCAGAATACTATCGGGAAATTCTTTTTGAATTATTCGTTCAACAAATTCAGTTTTGATAGGAAGGAAATAAACTTTATCAGCAAAGTTTTCAGATGTTTGTATTGTCGCTATGTTAGGATTGATAAGGACTGAAGTTATACCGTCTTCTTTTAATGCTTTAATTGCCTGGCTGCCGGAGTAATCGAATTCACCCGCCTGACCAATTTGAAGAGCACCGCTTCCTAATATTAAAACTTTTTTGGGTTTACCTTTTTTTATCATAGAGATTTCTATTTCTTAATTCAAAGTTCGTTAATCTTAAATGTTTTTTGGCTCTTTGATTTAGGAATATCGATTAACGATTTAAGATATTGGATTTTTAATTCAACGCTCTGACAAACATATCAAAAATGAACTCGCTGTCATCGGGTCCTGGTGAAGCTTCAGGGTGAAACTGTGATGCGAAAAACGGTTTTGATATATGAATGATTCCTTCATTTGTTCCATCGTTATCATTTATGAACCATTCGCGCCAGTCAACCAGCAGTGTTGATGAATTTACGGCGTAACCATGATTCTGCGATGTAATGTAACATCTTTTAGTTCCGAATTCATTACAAGGTTGGTTATGTCCTCGATGACCATATTTTAGTTTATATGTATCCGCACCGGCAGCAAGCGCAAGGATCTGTGAGCCAAGACAGATTCCCAGAATAGGCTTGTTCAACTCCATTGCAAGTTTTGCGTTTTCAATTGTAGCCTTGTTCATTTTGGGGTCGCCGGGACCATTTGAAATTACAATTCCGTTTGATTCGATCTTTGTGAATTCATAATCATAAGGAACACGAATGACAGAAATATTTCTGCCGAGGAATGCACGGATGATATTATTCTTGGTTCCGCAATCTACAAGAACCACTTTTTGTTTACCGGCTTTGTATTCCACCGGTGTTTTCACACTCACTTCACCAACAAGATCAGTTTTATTTGGATCAGTAAAATCAAGTCCATTTTTTTCGTCAATGATTATTTTGCCAAGTATTGTTCCGTTCTCGCGAAGTTTCCTTGTCAGCATCCGTGTATCAATTCCTGAAATACCAGGAATTTTTTGTTCAAACATCCAATCGGCTAAAGATTTTTTTGCGTTCCAGTGCGAGTAATTTTCTGAATATTCTGAAACAACTAATGCTCTAACGTGAATAGCATCTGATTCAAAAAACTTAAACATACCATTTTCTTTTTCATCAGAAGGAATTCCGTAATTGCCAATCAACGGATAAGTGCAAACGAGTATTTGTCCGCGGTAGGAAGGGTCCGTCATTGTTTCGGGATAGCCTACCATCCCTGTGTTGAAAACTACTTCACCATTTGTATTGCCTTCATATCCAAAGCAAAACCCTTCAAATACGCTTCCATCCTGAAGGATGAGTTTTGCTTTCTTTTTTTGATGTTGAATCATTTAGTGTTTCTTTTACTATTCTGAAAATTAAAATACATTCTTCTATATAAAAAAATAGCCACTCAATGAGCGGCTATCAATAACAATTAAATGAATTTACAATCAATGGTTTTGTCTTTTTATAAATATTTCCGTTAAAATTCTTTTGCATTTGATTAGTTCAAAGATAAGTTAATCAACTAATAATATCAATTTAACATTCACTTATTTGATATTTAATTTTCTATTAGCGAAATTGAGCTCAACTTATTCATCGCCAGAGAATTAAAAATTATTCAACTATTTGATAATCCTGTCAGCTATCTAATTAAAATCGGAACTTCACCCGATCTAACACCTGTTTATATTTTATCAACTCTAAACTTCATTTTATCTGATGAAAAAAAATAAATCCCCCAAAAAACTTCCTAAAATTTTTATACTTGATACAAACGTAATCCTTCACGACGCTACATCGATAAGTCAGTTCCAGGAAAATGATGTTGTTATCCCTTTGACTGTTATTGAAGAACTTGACCATTTCAAACGCGGCAGCCAGGTTATAAATCTTAACGCAAGAGAATTTGCCCGTACATTAGATTCAATTACAGGTACTGCACTCTTCAACGGTGGTATAGCGATGGGAAAAGGAAGAGGCAAATTAAGGATTGCAATATCGCGGGGGATCAGTCCGTTGATAAGAGATATTTTCAGAGAGGACACCCCCGACCACAGGATACTAAGTGTTGCGCACGAATGGAAAGATAAATATGAAAACAGGGCACACATTATTCTTGTTACAAAAGATGTTAACCTTAGAATGAAAGCAAAGTCCCTCGGTATTCTTGCTGAAGATTACACAACTGACAGAGTCGCAAGCATTGAAGAACTTTACAGCGGAAAAGAAATCATCGAAGAAATTGATGATGAATTAATATTAAATATATTTCAATCACCTTTTGAAGTGCCCGCCAAACTCATCCTTAAAAAAACAAAAGCAGAAGCTTACCCGAATAAATATTATATACTTCGAAACTCTGCAAGATCAGTTTTGGCTTACTTAGATCAGGAAATGGGAAAATTCAGGAAGGTTGAAAAGAATTTAACTTACGGAATAAAACCTCGTAATGCAGAGCAGACTTTTGCTGTTGATGCACTTTGTAATAATGACATTCAACTTGTTTCACTTACTGGAAAAGCAGGGACGGGAAAAACACTTCTTGCTCTTGCAAGCGCTTTACAGGTTCGAAAAAATTACAGACAGATTTTTATTGCGAGACCAATTGTTCCTTTGAGTAATAAAGACATAGGTTTTTTACCTGGTGATGTTGAAAGCAAACTCGCTCCATATATGCAGCCATTATGGGATAATCTGAAAGTAATACAGGATCAGTTTCCTGAGTCGGATAAGCAGCACCAGTTAATAGATACAATGTTGAAAGATGAAAAGTTGGTGATCGAACCTTTAAGTTATATTCGCGGAAGAAGTCTTCAGAGAATATTTTTTATTGTTGACGAAGCACAAAATCTTACACCTCACGAAATCAAAACGATAATCACACGTGCCGGAGAAGGTGCTAAGGTAGTGTTTACGGGAGACATTTATCAGATAGACCATCCGTATCTTGACGGGCAATCAAACGGATTATCATTTCTTATTGATAGGTTTAAGGGACAGAAATTGTATGCTCATATTAATCTTGAAAAAGGAGAAAGGTCTGAACTTGCAGAACTTGCCAGTAATCTTTTATAATAATTTAAGGAGAGATTTATGAAAAAATATTTTTTTACGATTGTCATTTTTGTTATTTCTGTTCTCTCAACCGGCTGCCTTGAACTGAATACCATAGTTAAAGTAAACAAAGATGGTTCAGGTACAGTTGAAGAAACACTGCTATTCAGTTCTGAAGTTGTTCAAATGATAAAACAATTTGCAGAGTCAATGCCTGATTCAGGTTCCGAAAAATTTTCATTGATGGATGAAAAACAAATCAAAGAAAGTGCAATGAAGATGGGTGAGGGAGTTAAGTTTGTTTCTGCAAAACCACTGAAGAAAAGCGGACGCGAAGGTTATGTTGCCACGTTTAGTTTTAAAGATATCAGAAAACTGAAAGTTGATCAAAGTCCTGACAGCAAAATGCCTATGAATGAAGGCGAGCCTGAGGAAGGAGAAAAAAAAGAAATTATAACATTCGATTTTCAGAAAGGGAATACCTCAAAGCTTACTGTGAACTTACCTGAAAAAGATTTTAAAACTGACGAAGTTAATGAGGAAAAGAAAGAAACTGGAACTCAGGACCAAAATGATTTTGGTGATCTCGAAAAAGCAAAACAATTTCTTAAAGATATGCGGATATCAATAATGATGCAGTTCGATGGCACCATCGAAAATACAGACGCCACGTATGTTGACGGAAATAAAATAACACTCTTCGACGTAAATTTCGGTGAGTTGTTAAAACATGAGGATAAACTGAAATTATTAAAAGATAAGAACCCCCAGAGTTTTGAGCAGGCTAAGGAAATATTAAAAGATATTCCCGGAATAAAAATCGAATTAAATAAAAAAGTAACGGTACAGTTTTAGTTTCGGGCTTTCATAGTTTTTTATAAGCCGCCGCGTGCGGCTTTATTATTTACTTAATTAAAATCTGTTTAATTTTGCGCTGGTTTAATAAAGAATATATGCCTGAAAAATTTATATACCCGTTTTTCTTCAGAGTGTTTTACACTTATGGAAATATTCCGTTTACACTGCTGCTGGTATTTTATCTAATCCAGATAATTTCAGGAGCACAATATGATGCAATGCATATAATTTTTTTAGTGCTTGGCATAACAATGATTGTTTTGCTTAACAGAAAATATTTTCAGCTTTATAAAAATCTTCCGATGGAGTTAAAAATTATTGATGGGAAAATATCAGCACAAAAATATTTTTTATCAGGCAGATCATTAGAGATGAAATTCGATGAAATAACATCTTTAAGCGGTGGTATCTTTGATGGCAAAATAAGCGGAATGATTATGCTTATTGATGATAAAAACGATAAGCAATTAGTAATTTCAGACAGGATAAAAAATTATAACATTCTTCTTACAACTATTCTTAGTAAAATAAACAAACCTCTTTATGATGAGGTAATTTCAAAAATAGGTCACCTGAAAAAATAGTTTAGCTATAACTAATGAAAATTGCGGTCTTATTATCCGGTGGTGTTGATAGTTCAGTAGCACTTCGTCTTTTAAAAGATGAAGGCCATGATATTACTGCATACTATCTGAAAATATGGCTTCAGGATGAATTCTCGTTTCTTGGTGATTGCCCCTGGGAAGAAGATCTTAAATTTGCCCGCGACGTTTGTGAGCAGGCGAATGTTGAATTAAAAGTTTTGCCGTTACAGGAAGAGTACTGGGCATCAGTCGTGTCTTATACTATTGAGGAAATAAAAGAGGGGAGAACTCCCAATCCGGATATATACTGCAACAGTTTAATCAAGTTCGGACAGTTTTATGAAAAAATAGATCCTTCATTTGAAAAAGTTGCAAGCGGTCATTATGCGGGTGTTGTAAGCGAAAATGGTTTGTATAAATTAAAATGTTCCCCTGATCCTGTAAAAGATCAGACGTATTTTCTCGCATATCTTACTCAATCACAAATTTCAAGAGCACTATTTCCGCTAAACAAGTATATGAAGAAAGATATTCGTGTATTAGCTGAGAAATATAATCTTGCAACAATGCACCGGAGAGACAGCCAGGGAATTTGTTTCCTCGGTCAGATAAAGTTTAATGAATTTGTAAAACATCATCTTGGTGAAATTCCAGGAGATATAATAGATATTGATTCAGAAAAATTAATGGGGAAACATCATGGATATTATTATTTCACAATAGGTCAAAGGTCAGGGCTTGGTTTATCAGGCGGTCCCTGGTATGTCGTTAAAAAAGATGTGAAAGAAAATCTGGTTTATATTTCCCGCGAAAATAAAGCTATGCGTGAACGCAAAACTTTTAATGTAGGTAAGTTCAACTGGATAGCTGACAAACCCTCCGGACAAAATCTTAAAGTAAAGATAAGACACGGAGCGAGATTTTTTAATTGTACACTTGATTTTATGAATGGAGAGGGGATAGTCTGTTTAAAAGAAGCTGACCAGGGTATTGCCCCTGGTCAGTTTGCAGTTTTTTATGAAAATGATTTTTGCCTTGGCGGCGCGGTTATTACTTCATAACCATCATCTTTTTTATTGCGGAGAAATTATTCCCGACTGTAAGCTGGTAAACATAAACTCCACTCGATAAACTTCTCGCATCAATTTCAACTTCGTGTGTACCAGCTGTAAATTCTTTGTTTACAACTTCCATTACCCTTTGTCCAAGCATATCAAAAATGGTTATAACTGCTCGGTCGGTATTAGGAATACTAAATTTAACTTTAGTAGTCGGGTTGAAAGGATTAGGATAGTTTTGATAAAGCTCAGCATTTTCAGGCAGTAAATTAATTTCAACTTCATTGGAATAACTGAATGTTCCGTCAAAGTCGACCTGCTTTAATCTGTAGATATAATGTGTAGCTGTAAGTTCACGATCCGTGAATGAATAACTATTAACAGTAGATGTAGTTCCGCTACCGTTTACGAATGCAATAGTTTCAAACTCTCCGGTAGATTTTTTCTGTATTTCAAAACCACGATTGTTTGTTTCAGAAGAAGTAGACCAGTTAAGTGTAACTGAGTTTCCTGATACATTTGCGGTTAACGGGTTTAGTTCAACATCTGTAGTTTGATCAGAACCCCATATTTCGACTTCCCAAACGTTAGCCCAGTCGTTATCAGAATTACTGTGGCATATTAATCTAACATATCTTCCCTGTATGGGAACAAACTGGTTGACTGTCCATTCCTCAGCTACTGATGAAGCATTATTTACTACCGTTGTCCAGTTTACAGTATCAGTGGAAACCAGAATTGAATAGACATAAATTCTACCAGTATGGAAATTATAGAACGAAACTTTTGTCTGGCTGATATTCGTTGTCTGGCCAAGATTCCATGTAATCCATTGGGGCATCGGACTTGCGGCCCATCTGGAATTTGTATTTCCGCTATAATATCCTAAACCATCGATTGTACCTTCGGGAGAAGTATTCACATCAGTTGTAGCAGATGCCCAAACCGTAGCAACCTGCATCATTGATAAAGCGCCATCAACATGGTTTGCCGGAACAGTGATATTGGTAAAATTTGTACCGGTCAGAATTGTTGAAACATTGCCGCTAAAATTCCATTTAAATGACGGATCACCTGTTGAGAAAGCAGCAGTGTTTGTAAGTCTGAATCTTCCAACTTTTCTGTCGGTTGATGAAATAAGTTCAATTCCCGGCATAGAAGCGAAAGTTAATTCGTAAGAACCATCAGTATTATTAACGCCTATTCCTATTTCAGGTAAAATTTCTGTGAACTGTGAAGAACCTGAAATATAAGCGAATGCTAGAGTGCCACTGTTTATGATGTTTTGATTAAAACCAAAAGCACATTGATAAGAAGTTAAATTAAAATCAGCGTTGCGGCTTTTAATAAAAATATCAAACTCATAAGTATTTTGATTGGTAAGTTCCCAGTTAGAAAGGCTCATTAAATAATCAACCTGTGCGAAGGATGTCGATTTGTAAACAAAAAGCGAAAGAAGGACAGCAAATAAAGTGGTTTTCATAAATCCTCGGCTCGTATAGTTAGTCAACATATTTTTTCTCATATCATCGTCTCAATAATTATGCTAAAAAAAAGTTTATTAAATGTTCAAAAAACTGCTTTTGTGTAAAGTAGTTTATTGTTTTTAGTAATTCTTACCGCAAAAAGTGCTATGGTTAAAAAAGATTACGATAGAATTTGACACTAGTTTATTATCGAATAAAGAACAAAGAAGTTGAGTGCATTAAGTTTTATTCGAAAATTTTTCACCTCTTTCATTTTGATTAATTAAAAAAATGAGATTCAGGCATTTTAGTATGCTAAGGCCCAAATATTTTGTGGGCAATATAAAACCTGACCTTGTTAGGCCGGATATAGTAAAAAAGAAAAGAATCAAAGAATATTTTGAAGTAGAAACAGGACTGTTTTCAGGCTTTTGTTGGAATGATGCATTGATGCTTCTTAATATATCTCCCCGAAATGAAGGATTTGCTGAAATTAATTGTGTTCCAGCAATTCTCCGGCTAAGATACAGCATTTAAAAGTGACTCCAGCTAACATATAGAAACTATATGAAATTATTATTAAAGATGACAATTATTACCCCAGTTTGCGAAATGAATTATTTATACATCTATAATTCATTTCTAAAATACAAAATTATCTTAATCAGAAAAATAAAATTTAATTCATTTAAAAAGTATTTTATTGTGGTACATTAGAATGTCTGAAAATATTTGATGCAATTAATCCATAATCCAACACATTAATTGTTCCATCCATATTGGTATCACCTGACCTATACCCTGTAAGCAAAAGGTTATTTGCAACAATTCCATAATCCAAAACATTAACTGAGTTATTTGAATCATCATCACCAGCAAACGCACCGTATTTTCCCGGTGACAATAGTACCATTGAATTAGTGCCGTATGCTTTATCAATTGAATTTGTAAAGTCATACAAGATTGAGTTTGGACCTAATGGGACAAGATTTTTAGACATTATAGGTAAATGGTTTCTGTGGTGCACTACAACATAATAATTTCCTGTATTTATTGATGGAAAATGTAACAAACTGTTACCATCCAGATCAACAACCACCCCATTTCTTTTTAATAAGCCTGCTCGTCGGCCTATTTGAGAATTACCGGTTGTTCCTCCTCTAATTTCGATCAAAACCCAGTCTACTATATCCGGATACATAGACGACACACTCTCAGTTCCGCTGTAGTTCCAGGGAGCTGAATTGTATGGTTGGCTGAGTGGAAGATTTCCCAGATTATTTAATGTCGTGTTCATACTATCTGAATTAAATGGCGCTTGCAAGAATATTTTTAAGTTTAAATTAATTGGTTCACCGATTTGAGTTTGTATTGGAAAATTCTCAAATAAAATTGCACCATAACCATTCGTATTTTTTAACCAGGGATATTCATAAATCGCAGATTGTCCAGAAAAACCAATATAATAATTTGTTTTACAAAGGTAGGAAATGGTTGTGGCATTTGTAGGAGCAAAAAGTTTGAGAATTATAGAATTTCCGGCAGCCGATGCTGAACTTACCTGGGAATGAGTTTGATCAAGGTAAAAATAATTTTTAAGTGATACATTTCTTGTGGTTGTGCCACTTGTCCAGGTAGTATCATTAGGAAAAATCATGGGTTGATCGAAGGTGAGTGTAATTGTAGTATCATTATTGTTATAGTAAGCTGTTTGAATTTTAGGTGAGTTTACATTTTGAAAATTTCCGGCGTAAAATTCATTTCGCAGAATTTTTGAAACCCAACCACCAATAATTTTGTAGCCTGTAAATAAATAGTGACAATAATCGAATTCCTTATGTCCGTATACCCAAGCAGTGGACAAAACCTGAACATCAGAGTATGTATCGGCAAATCTTCTTTGTATATCAAGGATCTGCAGTGCATAAAGACACCCAGCCGGTCTAACTTGAAAAACATACATTTTCTGAAATCCAAATTCAGTCTTATATGTATTATATAATGTATTAAACCTGCTTGCATATTGGTCAATTTGCGATTCTGGTTCGGTTTCCCCCTGATACCAGAATGCTGCCTTGAATTTCCCATTCAATTTTGCGCCATCAACTCTTGACTTTAATTCATTATAATAATTACCGCCTGGTATGTGTTGCGAAATAACCGTTCCTCCAACCGCGCCATTTAGGATACATACCGGAGTTTGAGTATGTACAATTAGCGATTCTGCCAAAGTGTATGCCCAGCCACCAATTCCCCAAAGCGTTGAACTGCTGCTATTATACCAATTGTTCATATAGTAGGTAATTAAGTAAGGACTTCTATAGGTAATGCTGTCATTATATCCATTTACATCTGCAATTCCATTTGATTGTCCTGAGATAATGTAAGCATCACCACATACAATATTATCCCTTTCGGTATATAATCCTGCATCAAAGTAAATTTGAAATTTATATCGGGAAAGATCAGAAACAATCTTAGGTGCTAAAGAAAAATTAGCGCTTCCACCACTGTAACTTAAAGGTTGAGATACAGTTTTCCAGAGAACTCCATTTTTATTTATCCTTACAATGAAATTCGAGTATCCGGTTGTTTGAATTGTTCCGGATATTTGTATTGAACAAGAATCATCAATTCCTCTGGTAAAGAACTGGCTATTTGATGGTATTTGTGAAAATGAGACCTGTTGGCTGTATAAATTAATTCCAAGTCCTAAAATTATGATCACTACAACAATTAAATTTTTCATTACTCCTCCATAATCATTCTGCTTACTTAGTATATCTAAAATTATTTCTATAAAAATTCGGTTAATTTTTTCAGGATAAGATTTGAGATTATATCATGTCCTTCATGGTTATAGTGTCCGACTATGTTTTTAGCTTTCCAATAATTTAATTTTTTTCCAGATTTTTCAATATGTATTAATTCATTGCTAATATCCAAAATCATACCGGGAAATTCTTGTTCTTTATAAGCCAGTAATTCAGGAAGTTCTTTAAATGTTACGAAATAAATACTATTCCTTTTTACCTGTTTTTCCGAAGTTATCAAATCATTCAGTGCATGGTTAACCAAATGTGTAATTGTGTCAACATCTTCTAATTTTTCAATGTTTGATGCTGTAAATTTGTTATTAGTAACGAAATTATAATTCCCGAAAAGAATATCAGCAGTTTGTTTTTTTTCAATCATCACCAAGCAATTACTTGCTAATGGCGGGGTTGAAAATCTGCCTTTCAGTTTTTCTTTAATTAAATTTTGGTCTTCAAAATATAATTCACTCGTATCCACTACTAATTCAGATCTTATAGTATCATAATATACCCATTCGTTAGAGTTTTCTACAAAATCATCTTGCGCTACAAAAAAAAGAGTTATATCAGGAGCAAATTGGGAAACAAAATTTTTATAGTATGCATACATTGAGAGAAAATCAAATCCGCTTCTACCAAAATTCAGCACCTCAACTTTTTTCCCAATTTTTTTTGACAGTCTTTGTTCTATTAAACTTCTAAAATGAAATTTTTCTAAAACCTGAAATCCTTCAACGAATGAATCTCCTACCAGTGCAATCCGAAGATTTTCCTCGGATTTTTGCTTGGGATATTCCGGACCTAAATAACCAAACTTATTGATCTTTCCTAAATATAATCCTTCTCTGGCATCAAAAATTCTTGCTCCTGGTTTTAATTTAAACTTATTGAGTTGTTTTGATGGTAAAATTAATTCTGAGCATGAAAAAAATATTTCAAAAAAAATGAGAACTATTAAAAATCCCAAAAAATATTTTAATATGTTTTTTGATTTTGCCATGAATTAAAATTTAAAATAAATAAAAGGGGATGAAGTATCCTGGAA
>JAEXTA010000208.1 GCA_023453665.1 Bacteroidota bacterium
GGAGAAAGATCAGCTCCAGTTCACCGGTGAATATATCCTGAGAAATGAAACAACTAAACTGGAATCAATACCTGAAATAAAACGGGAAGTAAAGACTGAAAAGATTGTTGAGCAGGGAGTTGAAGTCTGAAAAATATTTCTTTCAGTTTGTCATTAGATTTATGCGACGAATCGATTTCACTATAAATACTTTTTACCACTAAGACACTGAGAACACTAAGAACATGATTAATTATTTTTTGCTCTCATTAATTAAGGCAGCCGGACATACATTTCCTCATCTTTACTGTTTAAAATTTTTTAATTGATTCATCAAATTATTCTAGATAAATTTTAACTATAAAATTGCGGGAATGATATGACATTATATCTGGGTTTATTTGTTACTCTCTTCTCATTTGCCACATTAATATCGCAGACAGATTCTAATAATAATAGAATAAATTCTTTCCTAGATTTTATTCCCTCAAATAATAGCGCTATTGGGATAGTTGAAGGAGAAAGATATAAAGATACGATTTCAAGTGAATGGCATCATAGCAATCAAATTAAAATATGGTCGTTGACGGACGGAGAATTGATTAGTAGTATTGCTCTAAATCAGAGTGAATACATAGAGGGATTTAATGTTAGTCACGATGGTAAGGGCTTTGTTCTGCAATCAAAAATAAGAATGTTTAGTAAAACAGATATTTTTGGAAAAAAAGAAATAGCCGAAATAAAATATTTTTCATTTGAGGAAAAAAAATGGCTGTGGAAAAAAAACTGGGAATTAGATACTCATTGTATGCGATTAACTTTCAGTGAAGATAATTCCCAAATAATTTGTATTACGAACAAAAATGTGCTTTTCATTGATACAAAAACCGGAATTGAAATTAAAAAAAGTGAACAATTAGGATCTTTTCTTAATGAAGGAGATACAGAATATTCAAGGAGGGCACTTAGTAAGTATGGGAATTATTTCGTGTTTTGGTATAATTATATCTATACATCGGATTGGGATGATAACTCTTTCGTACTCTCACCACTAAATCCACTTACTTGGCCTTTTAGATTAATCGGTGCTTTTGTTAACCTTTTCGATGGACCAAAATATTTGTACATCTGGGACGTATTAAACGATAATTTAAAAGAAAAAATTGAGATACCTAAAGGTCTGCCAATCGGCTCACCTGCTTTTTCAACAATGGGGGATACACTCTACTGGGGTCCAATTAAGAATGATTATAAACTCAAGATTTATGATGTAGTAAATTCTATTCTGATAAAAGAATCAACTGATTCACTTGTCTTTGATTTTGGTGAATATAAAACCATATCCCCAGATCAAAAATATCTTTTTGAAACCTATAGAATTGTTGAAGTTCAAACTGGAAAAATAATTAAGAAGTTTGATTTTAAACCCAACAGTTTACGTTTTGGGTCTACATATCCAGCTGCATTCAGTTCTGACAAAAAGTACTTTATAACAGAGGAAAAGGGCAAGATATGTTTATATAGTACTAAAGGCTGGGAAAAAATCTGGGAAGTTCCTACTGAATAAGGTAATTGTTAGTAAATGTGATTAATACGTTAAAGTAGTAGATGTATTAATTTAAAGATGAAAAATTTTTATCATTTAAGATTAGTTTAATGAAAGTTTAATTTGCTAATGAATTTATGAGCCCCTTTGAACTTTTCAATATCCCGGGGCAGTGTTTGGCGGCAGTTGTACAAGGTAAGGTTGTATGTGAAAGCGATCGGGAAAAATAATTCTGTTTGATTTTTATTTAGAGAAAAGAATAAAGTTGCTGCGCATTTTCAATTTATAATTTTGAATTATAGTACGACAGCAAATTAACACAATATATAATCGGGGTGAAATCATGAAGTACTTCCTATCTTTCGTTCTATTCCTTTCCCTTTTAAATTTTTCATTTGCGCAGGATACGTCCAAAACAAACTGTAATCACTTCAAACACGGGATTCAATTCCAGGTGAGAAGTTTGCTGGAAATTACAAACTTCAGCGGGTACACTTTTTCATACAGATATAAGATAAATGAAAAATCAGGACTTCGTTTAAGTTTCCTTATTGCAGTTGATGAAACTGATTATGAAACAACTCAGCAGCTCGATAGCATTACAATTAATCCATCTGAAAATTATAACAACAGTAACTTTAAAATTGCATTGCAATATCATCATGGCATATTTGACTATAAGGATTTCTCATTAATTATTGGCGCTGGTCCATTTATCTCTTATGCTAATTATGAATCTGCTGATGAATATTTAGGGACAAACTACATAAGCAAGTATTCTGATCAGGAAAAAAGAACGGGTTACGGGTTGGATTTGATTTTGGGAGTTGAATACAAACCTGTTGAGAATATTTTATTGTCGGGTGAATATGGGTTGTCGTTTTTAAGTGAGAAATCTGATTTCGAACATTTTCAAAAAAATATTTATCACGATGGAAGTCCTGATAGAATTTATAAAGAAGCCGGAGAGTACGATAGATTTACAGTCAGAGGTTTAGGAGTAAATCTCGGTATCGCTGTTTTTTTCTAAGAGAGATTGATTATCAATTAGAAAAATAAATACAACATCAATCAGGTTAGGAGCTTGTGCGTGATGTGCATTCGATTTCCTCAACAATAAATTGGTTGAGGAAATCAGATTTCAAAATTTTAAAGTAAGTTTTTTACAAAGTGAATTAATAATTGTTTAATGAATAGAAGTATAACACTAAAATCATCATTGATAGCGCCTTGTGGTATGAACTGCGGTTTATGTCTCGCTTATCAGCGTGATAAAAATAAATGTGCGGGCTGTAATTATAGAAATATTAACAAACCGGATTCTTATATTCGCTGTACAATAAAAAAATGTAAGCATTTATCTGACAGTAAATCAAAATATTGTTTTACCTGTGAAAAATTTCCCTGCAGAAGAATTAAAAATCTTGACCATCGATACAGAACCAAATATGGAATGAGTATGATAGAGAATCTGAATTCAATTAAAGAACATGGTATCAGAAATTTTGTTCAGATGGAAAAAGAAAAATGGACCTGTTCAAAATGTAAAAATATTATTTGTGTACATCGTGATGTATGTTTAGTATGTGGTGGCAAGAGAGTTTTTAAGGATGCTCAAAATAGTCGTCATCCTTCGACAGGCTCAGGATGACAATGGGTTCAGCACAAAATCAATAGAAAGAGGAGTTCACACCACAAAATCCTTCAGCAATGATCTGGTATCATCTATAGCCTGTTCAAGTAAAATCATTCTCTCCCGCAGGTTGTCCATATCATTGTGCTTGCCGGATATTTCTACGGCAAGAGCTTCTTCACCTATCTTAACCGCACCGACGGAATAGCTGGCGCCTTTTATTGTATGCGCTTCTTTGATAAGGTTATTCATATCGTCATTAACCAACCAGTTTTTAAGATTGCTGTATCGTTTAACCATATCATCAAGATAAGCACCGAGAAGTTCCTTTTTAAAATCATCACTTCCGCCGCTTATCTTTTCAAGGTGAAGGAAGTCAAACAATCCATCCTGCTTCTGTTCTTTCTCAGCAATATTTTTTTCAGAAAAATTTAGTATCCCGAGATTAGTATCAACTATTCTTATAAGTTCTTCAGCAATGATAGGCTTTGAGAGATAATCATTCATTCCGGCTTCAATACATTTTTCTCTGTCACCCGGTAATGCATGAGCAGTGATCGCAACGATGGGTATATTATTTTTTGGTTCACCAAGTTTTCTGATTTGGGAAGTTGCCTGATAACCGTCAACTTGCGGCATTTGAACATCCATCAGCACAAGACTGAAGTCACCATTAATAACTGCATCAATCGCTTCAGCGCCGTTAGTCACCGAGTCTCCTATATATCCGGCTTCATTTAACATTCGCAGAGCAATCTTTTGATTTATCAGGTTATCTTCAGCAAGAAGTATTTTATGCCTGATCCGCTGCCTTCTTACTGCTTCTTTATTTTCTTTAATTTCTGCTGAGAGTACGGGAAGCGTGTAGGTTTTATAAATACGCTGACTTGTAATTTCAGGTGTATCGGTTTGTGTTCTCAGTTTCAGATCAAAATAAAATCGGCTGCCGATACCGGGTTTGCTTTCTACGTGAATTTCACCAGACATCATGTTTATAAATTCTTTGCAGATAACCAGTCCGAGTCCTGTACCGCCAAATTTCCTCGTGAACATATCGTCAAGCTGCGAGAATGATTTGAACAGATCTTTTATTTTTTCTTTCGGTATTCCGATGCCTGTATCCTGAATCGAAGCGTTAAGTGTTACAAAGTCATCATCCTGCTGTACTGTATTTATTTTAATATTGACATGCCCTGAATCAGTGAACTTAACTGCATTGCCTATAAGGTTAACAAATATCTGCCTTATCCTTGTCTGATCGCCAACAAGATTTATGGATGTGTTAACATCAATGTCTTTACTTATAACGATATTTTTCTCAACAGCTTTTGTTAGAAGAACACCGGCAGCATCGTCAATAATGTTATTCAGGTTAAACTTAACTTCTTCTAATTTCATTTTACCTGATTCTATTTTTGACAGATCAAGAATATCATTAATGATATCAAGTAGAGATTCTGCAGACTGCCTGGCGCTTGAGATAAATTGTTTCTGTTCTTCCTGGTTTTCGAACGCACCCATTTCAAGCAGCGTTAAATAGCCGATAACGCCATTCATCGGGGTTCGTATTTCGTGGCTCATGTTTGCAAGGAACTGGCTCTTGATCTGGTTAGCATCCATTGCCTGTTGTGCTAACTTATCAGCGCGTTGTTTTTCTTCTTTCAATGCTATTTCAGCTTCGCGGCGTTTTGCATCAGCGGTAACCTGTTCAGTAATATCCTGCAGGTTTCCTTCAAAATAAAATGTATTGCTCTCATCATCGCGCACAAGCCTGTCGTTCAGTCTTACGATTACGTCAGTTCCGTCTTTTCTTTTTAATGTTACTTTATAATTTTTTACTTCACCTTTTTCTTTCAGTTCTTTAACAAGAATTTTTCTTTCTTCAGAAAATTTATAAACATCATTTTCAATATCAGCTTTGAGTAATTCCTGGGCGTTGTTGTAACCTAGTATTCTTACCATAGCCGGGTTAACTGTAATGAAATGACCATTTTCACCCGACTGAAAAATTCCTTCCGCAGAATTGTTAAAGATAGTTCTGTATTTTCTTTCAGATAATTCTACCTGGAAAGATTTTTCTGCTGAGTGCACTCTTATCCTGAAATTGACTGCACTGCCTACCACTGAAATCATACTTAAAAAAAGAACGAATAAAACTGACTCAAACAAATTAGGGAGGAAATAAATCGTTCTGTCATTCATCAAAATTGCAATCGCAAAAACAAGATTATAATAGATGGCCACAATTATCTGGTTGCGTACATCCCAGCTAAGAAACAGTGCTGATGTGAAAATAATTAATGCGACTATCTGGGAGTTCAATACTAATGTAGAGGGAAGAAGGTAAATCATATACGCCGACGATATGATTATCGTAAACAGAAGTATATGAACAAGTGTTAGCGAATTATTTTCAGCAAATTTTGTATGAAGCAGTACAAGAACAATAAATGCAATAAGAGTTGCGATCAAACGTGTGAGATAAATCTGTATCGAAAAATCATGAAAGTATCTGACTTCAAAGACCATTGCGAACAGACCTGCAATTGCAACAAGCAGTGCAAGCACTTTTAAGGGGGAGATTAAAAACTCGCGGGCTTCTTTCTTTACACGTTCATAATGCCTTGCAGCAAAGGGAATATTATTCCTGTAAAGGAAATCAATGAGAGTTTTGTTCTGCTGTTTCGACATATTTCTGTACCTCTATTTGCTGGATATAACTTAAGAAAAAATCGGCTTTAATTACAGAGGCTTTTAAAAATCATTTAGTTGAAAAAGTTGATGCCTGCTTAGTTAATTTTGTATAGATTGCATACAGACTAAGAGGAATTATTAATGACTGAATTTCTTTATTCGATAGACCTGTCAATTTTTTATTTCTTTAATCATACGCTGTCTGCAGGTTTTTTAGATAAATTTTTCTCAATTTTAACTAGTGTAAATAACTGGTACATAGCTTATGTAATTCTACTTGGCATTTCTTTTTTCAAAGGCGGAAGAAAGGGCAAACTGGCTGTTGCGGGAATTATTTTACTTATAATTGTTTCAGATCAGCTTGGCTACAGAGTTTTAAAGGAATTCTTCCAGCGGCCCAGACCCTGCGATGTGCTTACAGATGTTGTTACACCATTAGGATGCACCGGAACTTTTTCATTTCCATCAAACCACGCATTAAACAATTTTACTGCAGCATTTTTCTTTTACCTTTTGTTTCCGAAATTAAAATGGGTGCTGTTTATAACTGCGGCTCTGGTTTCAATATCAAGAGTATATCTTGGACTTCATTATCCATCTGATATAATCGGTGGAGCAATTATCGGTTCCGCATTAGGATATTTTGCGGGAAAAGGATTGTTAAAAATCGAAATTCTGTTGGAAAGAAAAACAGTCATAAAAAGTAATGAAAAAGAGAGTATTAAAAATTCAACTCAGAATTGAGGTCACCATGAAAGTCTATAAAAATTTTATTACGGTATGTTTGATATCTGTATTAATTACCGGCGTTGCATCAGGCTATGAAAATAATTCTGGCGGTGATACAATTTCGGTAAAAAGTGAATCAGTGTATTACACATCTGAAGATTCTGTTTGTTCGGTATCAATCATTTATCCTGTATTAAGCGGTGTTAAAGATAAACCAGTTGAAGAAAAAGTGAATACCTTTTTAAAAATAGAATTTCTTGATTCACCCGAATGGCTGGATATTAATAACTGTGATCACGAAATCGGTTTTACTTATGAAAGTGATTACAGTATTAAGTATATTTCACTGTCGTTCATCTGCATACAGCAATTCATTTATGAATATTCAGGCGGGGCTCACGGAAATTATGGATTATATTCTTTCAACATAGATCTTTCAAACGGGGAGCTAATTACTTTGAAAGAGATTATCCTTCCGGATAAATTTTATTCATTATCTGAAATTGCTGTTCAAACTTTATTAAGTGATTTTGATGCTGAAACTTTAGTTGATGCAGGATTGTTTGAAGACACATTGAGCATCTTGCCGGAACAGGATTTTTTTATAACTCCCGGCCATCTTGTACTCCAGTTTGATCCTTATGAAATAGCATCTTATGCAATGGGTGAAATACAAATTAAAATTCCATTCGAAAAAATTAAAGAATTGTTAAAACCTGAACTGCCATTCGCGCTAAAGTGATATTTATGAATGAACAAAAAATAAAAATAAGAAAAGCTGTTAAAGAGGATATTCAAATAATTCTTTCACTCATTAAAGAACTTGCCGAGTATGAAAAACTTACACACGAAGTTACGGCAAACGAAACCGCATTAAATGAAGTTCTTTTTGGTGAACGAAAATATGCTGAAGTGATAATTGCTGAATATGAAAATCAGCCTGCAGGACAAGCGATCTTCTTTCATAATTTTTCAACTTTTAAAGCAAGTCCCGGAATTTATCTTGAAGATTTATATGTTCGTCCGGTATACCGTGGAAAAGGTATAGGTAAAAAATTATTAGAAGAGATTATCATAATTGCAAAACAAAGAAAATGTAAACGCGTTGAATGGGTTGTTCTTGACTGGAATAAAAGTGCAATAGATTTCTATAAATCACTCGGCGCAGAACCAATGAACGACTGGATTGTTTTCAGATTAACCGATGATAAATTCAAATGATTTACAATTAAGATAATTCTGATCACTGACTGTCTCTTACACTTTTTTATACAGGAAATCAGCTTTTGACCTTACCGGCTTATTCCATATTTTTGACACGATTATTTTAAACAGAAGGAAAATGTATGCCCCTAAATAAAAAGAGAGTAGTTGTAACCGGTATTGGTGCAATTACTCCCATCGGACTTACTGCAGAAGAATTCTGGAACAATATGATGAACTCTGTAAGCGGAAGCGCTTTGATAAAAGGATTCGATACATCAAGAGTTACAACAAAATTTGCATGTGAATTAAAAGGATTTGACGCTACAAATTATATTGATAAAAAAACAGCAAGAAGACTTGATCCGTACGCACAATATGCGCTTGCATCTACAGTTGAAGCTGTAAAAGATTCGGGAATTAAAACAGATACTTTGACTGATAGTGAACGCGGAAGAATCGGTGTTATTTTTGGAAGCGGAATAGGAGGGATGCAGACTTTTTACCAGCAATCTCTTGTTAATGATAAAGAAGGTCCAAATCGTGTTTCACCTTTCTTCATACCAATGCTTATTCCTGATATTGCTGCTGGACATATTTCCATGCAATATGGTTTCCGTGGTCCGAACTATTGTATAGTTTCAGCGTGTGCCACAGCAAATAATAATATGATAGATTCATGTTTATTAATTCAGAATGGTTTAGCAGATGTCATTGTAAGCGGCGGTAGTGAAGCCGGGGTAAATGAAATAGGTATTGCCGGTTTTAATGCTTCAAGAGCTTTATCAGAAAGAAATGATGAACCGGAAACAGCAAGCCGCCCGTTTGATTCCACAAGAGATGGATTTGTAATGGGAGATGGTTCGGGAACAATTGTACTTGAAGAACTTGAACATGCGCTGAATCGCGGTGCAAAAATATATGCTGAAGTTATCGGCTTTGGTTTATCAGCAGATGCACATCATATAACAGCTCCACATCCGGAAGGTATCGGGGCATTGCTCGCAATGGAAATGGCAATCAAAACTGCAGATATAAAAGCAGATGATATCGATTATATAAATATGCATGGTACAGCCACACCGCTTGGTGATATCGCAGAAACAAAAGCCATTAAAAAATTATTCGGCGAACACGCTTACAAGATGAACCTTTCATCAACAAAAAGTATGACGGGACACTTACTTGGTGCCGCAGGAGCCGTTGAAGGTATTGCTTCAATTCTTGCAATCAAAAATGGAATGATTCCGCCAACAATTAATTTTAAAAATGCCGATCCGGATTGTGATTTGAATTACACGTTTAATAAACCGCAAAAACGTGATGTACGAGTTGCATTAAGTAATGCTTTCGGGTTTGGAGGGCACAATACTTCAGTAATATTCGGAAAATATGAAAACTGATTTTGTATTAATATTTAAGTTAAATTTAAGACGCTCATTATGAGCGTCTTTTTTTTGTATTCCACTTAGCATGTCTAAGTGGACTTATGACGTAGGCATCCATTTATGAGCTTCTTAGTGGTGAAATAAAAATGTTAAAACCAAAACTCTTAACAACTTTAAAAGGATATACCAGGCAGCAATTTTTTTCTGATCTCACTGCCGGTGTAATTGTGGGCATCGTTGCACTTCCTCTTGCAATAGCATTTGCTATAGCTTCAGGAGTATCGCCTGAAAAAGGATTAATAACTGCTGTAATAGCCGGGTTTATTATATCTGCGTTAGGTGGTAGTCGCGTACAAATCGGAGGACCAACAGGAGCTTTTGTTGTTATAGTTTATTCTATAGTTCAAAACTATGGATTGAACGGATTAATTATTTCAACTGTTATGGCAGGGGTTATTCTTGTTATAATGGGAGTGATCAAATTCGGTTCAGTGATCAAGTTTATACCTCATCCTGTCGTTGTTGGTTTTACAAGCGGAATAGCAGTGATCATCTTTTCATCTCAGATCAGAGATTTATTTGGTTTATCAATGGAAGAAGTTCCTGCTGATTTTATTGAAAAGTGTATAGCATATGCCCATCACTTCGGAACAATTAATTATTACGCACTTGGTATCGCGGCTATCGCATTATTCATAATGTTGTTTTGGTCAAAAGTATCAAGAAAAATTCCAGGCTCATTGGTTGCATTAATTATTACTACAGCAATCGTATATTTTTTTCATTGGCCTGTTGAAACTATCGGAAGCCGGTTTAATTCAATTCCATCTTCTCTGCCAACACCTGAAGGATTTTCGATAGACTTTGCAACAATCAAAAACCTTATTCAACCGGCAACGACAATAGCATTGCTTGCTGCAATCGAATCACTTCTTTCAGCAGTTGTTGCTGATGGTATGATTGGCGGTAAACACAGATCAAATATGGAACTTGTTGCACAGGGTGTCGCAAATATCGTTACACCTTTATTTGGGGGAATACCTGCAACGGGTGCCATTGCACGCACCGCAACTAATATTAAAAACGGCGGAAGAACTCCGGTAGCCGGAATAGTACACGCAATAGTTTTATTGTTGATCATGTTATTCTTTGGAAGATTAGCTGAATTAATTCCGCTTGCAACTCTTGCTGCTGTTCTTGTCATCGTTGCTTATAATATGAGTGAATGGAGAACATTCAGGAGTTTATTAAAAAGTCCACGAAGCGATGTCGCAGTATTGTTGACAACTTTCGGGTTAACTGTAATAATTGATTTAACTGTTGCTATTGAAATTGGAATGGTGCTCGCAGTATTTTTATTTATGCGCAGAATGGCAATGGTTACAAATGTTGGTATTGTAACACGTGAACTGAATGATGAAGACGAAGTAATCGACAATATGGCGATTGACAAAAAAGCAGTCCCGGATGGTGTTGAGGTTTATGAAATTAATGGTCCATTCTTTTTTGGTGCTGTAGAAAAATTTAAAGAAGCTGTCGTTCATATTGAAAATCCGCCGAAGATTATGATAATAAGGATGAGGAATGTTCCGGCTATTGATTCAACGGGACTTCATGTACTTGAAGACATTCTTCATTCATCACGAAAGAAAGGTACTGAAGTTGTTTTTTCCGGTGTTCATGCGCAGCCATTAATCGCATTTGAAAATTCAGGGCTGCTGAAAGAGATCGGTGAAAAAAATATTCACTCGAATATTGATGAAGCACTAAAGCGGGCTAAAGAAATATTAAATACCTGATACAGCAAGAAATTAAAATGATACTTAACAGTTTAGCTTTTCGTGTTCAGGGTAAATTGACTTAATACTACTGCAAATGCATTTGCAACATTCAATGATTCAGCTTTTCCTAACTTTGGTATAGTAATTCTTCCGTCCGCAATTTCCTGGATTGCAGGTGACGGACCTTTAGCTTCATTACTAAATACCAATATTATTTTTTCAGGAAAACTAAACTCATAAAGATTGTCACCAAAAGTATCTGTAAGAATGATTTTAAATTTTGCTGAAAGTTTTTTTAAGCGATGAATTTCAAAATCTTCTATAATATCCGGATGAAAAATTGAACCCATAGTGGAACGAATGACTTTAGGATTGTAAAGTTCTACACAACCCGTGCTTAACAAAATCAGGTTAACCCCGAACCAATCTGCTGTCCGAATGATCGTACCGAGATTACCCGGGTCGGAAATATTATCAAGGTACACGACCAGTTTTTCATTTAATATTTTTTCCTCTGCCTGAGAATTTTCTTTGAAAGAAAAAACTGCAGCGATACCCTGCGGCGATTCGGTTTCGGTAAATTTTCGGAATTGTTCTTCTTTTACAAGTTCTATCCTGATTTTCCTTTTTGATAAATAGGTAATTATTTCAGGATCGCTATCAGCAAAATTATGAGTGATGAAAATTAATTCGCATCTGAATTTTGAAGCTAAACCCTCTTCAACAATTTTTAACCCTTCTGCAATAAATTTCTTTTCCTTCTGACGGAATTTTTTCTGAAGAAGAGATGAATAATATTTTAATTCATTATTGGTAAGCATCAGAGTAAAGTATCATAGTTTTGATTTTTGTTATCATCCTGATCTTTCTCAAGCTGATGGAGGTAATCCCACGTATATATTCCTGTATTATGTCCGTCTTTCCAGGTTATTTGTATTGCATAGTCCCCGACGACATCTATATTTTTTATGAAATACATTTCGGGTGAAAACATAGTTGGTTTAGGAGGACGGTAAGTATGCAGTAGTATGGTTTCTCCTTTACATCCTGCACAAGGACATTCATCTCTAAGATATTTCAGGCTTATTTTGCTTGAAGATTCATCACTCCATTTAACCAAAAGAATTTTTTTGTCTTCAATTTTTATTTGTAAAGGTTTCATGCAGATACTAATTGATTTTAAATGTTGAAATTCGGTCTACAATTTAACAAAACCTTTAGAATCAGTTGTGTTATTTTCTTAAAAGGAAGAAAAAGAAAAAATTACTATTATTTACTAACTAATTAATTATTTTTATAGATATATGGAAACCGAACTGCTGATTCTCCTGTTCATCATCGATTTATTTTTACTTGGTATTTTATCTGCTGCCGAAATTGCGATTGCATCGTTCGGTACAAATAAAATTGAAGACATGGAAGAACGGGGAGATAGACTTTCTGCATCATTTAAAAAAATTCAGTCAAACCCGGAATCATTTTTCGGAACTATACAGGTAAGTGTAACCTTACTTCAAATGTTAGCTGCACTATTAACATTTTTTATTGTTGAACAAATTTTCAGCAGATTTTTAAGTGAACAAGGAATTGATTCATTTAATCAATTAATACTTTTATTAATAATTTCAGTCGCATTTTCATCGTTTTTTATTTTGACAGCAGGAACTTTAATCCCGAAAGCTATTGGTTTTAAATATGCGGATTCACTTGGTAAGAAATCGGTAAAACCATTG
>JAEXTA010000040.1 GCA_023453665.1 Bacteroidota bacterium
AATCGTATCTGTTTCTCCGGCAATCCATTTTTCTCCGGCAACCGGACTGGTAATATTTAATCCTTGTGAGTATTTAATTGTCGCATAATCTCCGCCGCTGCCGCCGGTTATGTACACATTTGCCGCACTGTCAACCTCAATTGCATACGCCCAATCGTTGCCAATTCCGGATGGCCCATTATATCTCTGCACCCATTGTACCACACCTGATGAATTATATCTTATTGTTGCAAAATCATAATTTGTCCCGCTTCCATGGCTTTCTCCTGTTACATAAACATTTCCATCATCATCAATGGTAATTGCATTTGCCTGATCCTCATTATTACCCGGTCCATTATATCTCTGTACCCACAGTTCATCACCAGCAGAATTATATTTAATTGTTGCAAAATCATAGTGAGTTCCGCTCCCAAAACTTTCGCCTGTTACATAGATATTTCCATTATTGTCAATTGAAATTGCGTATGCTATATCATTGAGATTGCCCGGTCCCTGATATCTTTTCGCCCATTGCTCAACTCCATCCGAATTATATTTTACTGTTGCATAGTCAGGATTTACCATGCTTCCGGGACTTTCTCCGGTTACATAAACATTGCCATTATCATCAACTGCAATTGACCTGGCCACATCATAACCATTTTCGTCCGGTCCATTGTATTTTCGCACCCATTGCTCGACTCCATCAGTATTATATTTTATGGTTGTGTAGGCATAATTTAACCCGCTATCACGAGCCACTCCTGTTACATAAACATTTCCATCATTGTCAACTGCAATTGCTTTTACTAAATCACCGCTAGATCCGGGCCCGGTGTATCTTTTCACCCATTGCTCAACACCAGCAGAATTATATTTTATGGTTGCATAATCATAATTAACTGATGCACCCCCGTAACTTTCTCCAGTTACATAAACATTCCCTTGATTGTCAACCGCAATTGCTCTTGCGTAATCAGCATTATTACCGGGTCCATCGTATTTCTTCAGCCATAGCTCCACACCATCAGAATTATATTTTATTGTTGTATAGGCATGAGTGGTATCTTCCAGACTGTAACCGGTCACATAAACATTACCCATGCTGTCTATTGCCATCGCATAGGCTGCACCTCCATTGTATCTTTGTACCCACTGTTGAACACCTAAAGGACTATATTTAATAGTTGCAAAATCAATTGATACATTTCCAATACTGTGACCTGTTACATAGACATTTCCCGACTTGTCAACTGTAATAGAACGCGATATATCGGTGGCATTACCAGGTCCATTGTACCGGCTTACCCACTCTTGAGTTACTTGTGCAATAGTAGTTGCAATAGAAAAAATGCTTATCAGAATTGCGAATTTCATTTTGCCTCCAGAAACCATTTATTAAACGTGATTTTTTGAGAAGTAAGAGTATTATTAAAGCGAGGCGAAATATTCCGCTGGCGTTCCAATTTTTATAACTGGTGTTACATACTGTGGATTATTTAGAAAAAGACAGAAAAGGGTTATTTGGTGTGTTGTTTCTTGTAGTCCAAAGGAGTGGTTTTGTAAACTTCCTGGAAAACTTTGGTGAAATATGCCTGGCTTCCGAAGCCAACCTGGTATGAAATTTCGGCAATATTTCCGGCATCCTGCTTTAGCAGTTCTGCGGCTTTCTGCAGCCGGAAATTCCGTATGAATTCAGAGGCCGATTGGTTTGTAACGGCCTTCACTTTTCTGTGAAGCTGTGTCCTGCTCATTCCGATTTCTTCACAAAGCATCTCGACTGAAAAGTCTTCGTTGTCAATATTTTTTTCGATGATTGAAACAAGCTTATCCACAAATATTTTTTGTGATGATGGGACAATAACGTCAGCAGGTTTCACAAGCATCTGCGACTGGTATTTTTCTCGCATCTGTCTGCGGATAGTTATCAAATTTCTTACACGGATTTTCAGCTCATCTTCATTGAATGGTTTTATTAGATAATCATCAGCACCTGTTTCGAGTCCTTCAAGCTTATCTTCAGTCGATGCTTTTGCAGTTAAAAGAATTATAGGAATGTGATTTGTCTTTTCATTCGTTTTAACTTTAGCACAAAGCTGATAACCATTCATTTCAGGCATCATAATATCGCTGATGATTAAATCAGGAATTTTTTCTTCAGCAGCCTGCAATCCGACGACTCCGTTCTCTGCTTCCAATACAAAATATTTATCCTGAAGATGTTCTTTCACCATTTCCCTCAGGTCAGCATTATCTTCAACAATAAGGATGATTGTTTTATTTGCTTCTTTTATTTCCTGTTCAGAAACAATTTCAGAAGCAGGAATTTTGTATTCGGGATCTGTTTCTAATTCAACGCGCTGACTTTCATCTTTAACTTCTTCGATTATTTCATCTTTACTTAAATGCTCTTTTCCTTTCTTCAGAAAGATTGTGAATGATGTCTTGTTATTTTTACTTTCAACTTCAATTCTTCCTTTGTGCAGTTCGACAAATTCTTTAACGAGTGAAAGACCGATGCCTGTTCCTTCATAATTTCTTGTGCCGCTGTCGTCAACCTGGTAGAACCTGTCGAATATTTTTTGAAGCTTGTCAGGAGGAATTTCTATTCCGGTGTTCTCGACTTTTACATTTGCCAATCCGTTTTCCTCAGAAGTTGAAATGCAAATAATTCCATCCTTCGGAGTAAACTTGACTGCGTTTGAAAGCAAATTATAAAAAACAGTCTCAAGTTTTTTCTTATCGAAATAAACAGGAATGGAATCGGAGTTGTTTGAGATATCAACATCTTCGCCGTTAAATTTAAGCTGAAGATTTTTTTGATGTGCAAGAGAAGAAAATGATGCCGAAATTCTTTTTGTGAATTTAACAACATCACTTTCTGCAGCTTCAAGCCTTACATTGCCCGATTCAATTTTTGAAAGTTCCAGCAATTGATTGATCAACTGAAGAAGTCTTGAAGAATGTTTTTTAACCAAATGATATTCTTTTTCATTCGAACTTTCTGTTGATTTGTTTCTCAGCTTTTCAAGTGAACCAAGGATTATTGTCAGAGGTGTTCTGAATTCATGAGAGATGTTCGCAAAGAAACGAGATTTAATCTGATCAACTTCCTGGAGCTTATGTGCTTCGAACTGCTGCTGCTTCAATTCATTCTTCAATCGTATCCTGTTCATCTCATATCTTCTTATAAAAATCAATCCACTCAAAGCAAGAAAAACATAAATTGAATATGCCCACCAGGTTCTCCAGAACGGAGGATTTACTGTTACTTTAACTGATACTCCAGTTTCATTCCACACTCCATCGCTATTGCTTCCTTTAACCATAAAGACGTAATCACCCGGACTGAGATTTGTGTACGTGACTTCCCTGATATTTCCGGAATAAATCCATTCATCATTAAATCCTTCCAGCATATAAGCATATTGATTTTTTGAAGGGCTTGTAAAATCAAGAGCCGAGAATGAAAATGAAATGATGTTCTCATCATAGCCTAAATTGATTTCATCTGCGTAAGGCGAATTTTTAAGCAGTGGCGATTCTTCAGATGGAGAAACAGTTTTATCAAACAATTTAAACTCTGTAAAAGTTATAGCCGGTGGGTTTTTCTTTTCCTGAATTGATCCCGGCGAGTAAATGTTCAAACCATTTGTCCCTCCAAAGTATAAAGTCCCTGATTCAAAATCTCGTAAACAGGCTTTGGGATTAAATTCCTTTCCCTGCAGACCATCACTCACATCATAATTTTTAAACGTTTTGATTTCCGGATCGAACCTGAAAATTCCATTAGTAGTTCCAAGCCAAAGCATACCTTCTTCATCTTCTGTAATTGATTGAATTGTGTTATCCGGTAATCCATCTTTTTCCATAAAGTGAATGAACGAATTAGTTTTTTCATCAAATAAATTTAATCCTCCGTTGTAAGTTCCTGCCCACAATCTTTTTTTACTATCTATGAACAAACAAACAACTCTGTTGCTGCTGATACTTTTGCCGTCTTCGTGAATATGGAGGAAATGTTTAAAGATTTCTGATTTCCTGTCGAATCTGTTTAATCCGCCTGTTGTAGTTCCAAGCCAGAGATATCCATTGGCATCTTCAACAATTGAAATGACTTCTCTTGAGCTGAGGAATTTTTTATTTGCCGGATCATCCGGGTTTTCCCTGAAGTGTTTAAATGCTTTTGTTTTTTTATCAAACCTGCTTAAACCATTTCTTCCTGTTCCAATCCAGATTATACCTTCTCTGTCCTGATAAACAGTATGAATAAAATCGCCGCTGAGTGAGTTTGAATTGTTCGGATCATTTTTAAATATCTCAATTTGCTTTGTTACCGGGTTGAATTTATTCAAACCAAAATCTGCTGTTCCAATCCATATCATTCCTTCATCATCTTCAAAGATCGAAGTTATGCTGTTTCCGCTTAAAGAAAAATTATTTTTCCCGGTTGCGTTAAGATTGAAGAGAATATTTTGTTCGCCAGCGATTTTGTTCGCATAAACTTTAATACCTTCATTTTCAGTTCCAAGCCATAATTTCCCTTCTCGGTCAATCAAAATACTTGTAACGCTATTTGCTCCGGGTTCTGGTTTATCAATTGTAATTTGATAGTGTTGAAATCTTTCGCTTGTCGGACTGTATTTATCAATACCAGTTGTGGTGTTTCCAATCCAGACATTATCATAGTTATCGACGAGCAAAGCAAAAAACATATCGCTGCTCAATCCGTTTTTATCAGTTGCAGAATACCTTACGGATTCAAACTTTTCGGAAGAAGGGTCAAATATATTCAGACCACCTCCTAATGTTCCGATCCAAAGTTTGCCTTTGCTGTCTTCGTCAATCTCTGTAATAAGATTACTGCTGATTGAATATTTATCTTCGGGGTTGTGTGTATAAATTTTAGTTTCGATTGAGTTGGAACCAATAGAAATTAATTTTACCAATCCGCCTCTTGTTCCAATCCACATAATTCCTTTACTGTCCTCGTAAAGAGCTGTGATTCTATTTATCGGAGAAGTATTTGATCCTTCATTAAGAAAAGAACGAAACGAATTTGAACTGAAGTCATACAGGTTTAACCACTTGGTGGTTCCAATCCACAAATTTCCTTTGCTGTCTGAGAATAAAGTTGCAATAACATTATCGCTTATGCTCTTATTGTTGCCGGGAATGTTGATATATTTTGCAAAAGTTCCGTTAGATTGGTCAAATCTATTTAAACCATTACTTGTTGCAATCCAGATATTTCCGTTTTTATCTTCAACACATCCGTATATTCTCTTCGCACTTAAGGAATTCGGATCGTCTTTATTCATTTTGTAATGAACGAACGTTTCCGTCATCGGATTAAATTTGTTCAATCCATCTCTCGTTGAGATCCAGAATATTCCTTTTGAGTCTTCGAAAATATGATTTACCGCAAAATCGCTTAGCGAATTTAAATTACCGGGAATGTGTTTGTAATGTTTGAACTCGTAACCATCATAACGATTTATTCCGTCCTGTGTGCTTATCCAGATAAAACCTTTTTTATCCTGGAAGATGTGCGTTACATAATTATCAGATAGTCCACTCTCACTATTGATATGGTCGAACCGCAAACGTTTTGACTGAGAAAATATTTGCAGCGCTGTAAGAACTACAATTATTACTAAATACTTTTTAAACAAAGGCACATTCTTTTTTTTGTGTACACTTATGAATTACAAACTTTAAAGCGGGGGAATTTTTTTGATAACTTACTTATAAGTTATTAAATAGTAAATCACTGAATTTGAAGCATTAAAGAAAACAGTAGCTTTTTCTAAGGACAGATTAAAAACAAAAGAGACCTTCAAAGTTAGTGCTTTAAAAATCTGCATTAACCTTGAAGGTCAGGAATCAAGTTATTTGATTAATGTTAGTTTCTTCGTTTCACTGAAGCTGCCTGCACTGAGTTTATAATAATAGACTCCACTTGATAGTCCTTCTGCGTTAAACTGAACTTCATAATGTCCGGCAGGTTTATTTTCATTTACAAGTGTTATCACTTCGTTGCCAAGTATGTCATACACAACTAATCGCACAGGTATGCCGGATGCATAATATGCATCCGCTACTGTGTAACGGATTGTTGTTGTGGGATTAAATGGATTGGGATAGTTTTGTTCAAGACTGAATTCATTTGGCGTCCCGATTTCAGCTTCAACTGCGTTTGAATATTCAAACGTACCGTCATAATCGATTTGTTTTAACCTGTAGAAATACTTTCCTGATGTTAAAGTATTATCGGTAAAATTATATTCTCTCGGTTCTGTGGTGGTTCCGTGTCCGTTTACAAACCCGATTTTCGCGTAGTTAATGTTATCGGCACTTCTTTCAATTTCAAATCCCGAATTATTTTTTTCAGTCGCACTCTGCCAGTTAAGTGTAATCCTGATTTCTGATACTGATGCTCTGAATGATACTAGTTCTACCGGGACAACATTAAAATCAACAAAAGAGATATACTGCATATTTGCTGAAGTATGTATTGTCCGTATCAGACTTCCGTTTGTTCCGTCAATTTCATGAAGTCCTCCGCCGTTTGTAACAAGATAATTTCCGCTTGGCAAACGATAAACCCCGCGTAATCCTGTTACTGCGGTGAAGAAATTAATTTGAACACCGACTGAATCATACACACCAAGTCCTGAAGGTGGTGAGAAAACACAAACCACAAGATTGCCATTCGGAAGTTCAATGATCTGCTGAGGGAATTGAACTCCTGTTACCACATCATTTAAATAAGTTCCGTTTAAGTCATACCTGTGTGCAGCATCACTGCTTGATCCGGTCACAAGCACATCATTATCTCTGAAGAGAATACAGAAAGGACTGTTTAAACCACCGGCACCTGTTGCAATAAACTGACCAATGTAATTTCCTGCAAGATCAAACTCTGCAACTGAATTTTGATTTGCGCTGCTGCCTACTGTAACTATAAGATTACCGTTTGTTGGTCTGTATTCATGACCTCGCAGGTTATCCAGTAACGCTGTGTTAACACCGCCCGCCGGTGCCATAATGCTTGTGTATACTCCTGCTGTATCAAACTTCTGAACAAGGTCTGTTATCTGATCTGATATACTTATAAATCCGTTTGGATGAAATATTGCATGTTTGGGTGAACCAAGAATACCCGGACTAGGTTGAACAAAATTCGCATTGACCAGGTCACCTGTTACCGGGTCGAATGACAATACATTGTCGTTTGTCCAGTCAGGAACTAATAAAAGTTGTGATGCCAGAACTCTGTCCGTATGGGTTTCATTTGAACTTACTCCCCAATTAATTTCAGCGTTAGAAAGATTGAAACGCTGTGTTATCTGCGCATATGTAAGCACTTCACCGTCGAGAAAAGGGTGTGCAGGATTCTTTATAATACTATAGAGAACTGCACCATCAGTGTACTTCAGGACATCAATAAGTATCCCGTCCTGAAGTTTTATACTTACAGGTAAACCTTCATTAATAGCAGTCTTTTTTGCCTGAAGATAAATTGATGGATTCAATTCCTTTTCAACAATAAGATCTTCAAATGAAAACTGCTGGGCTGAAATTTGTGATGTGACAAGAACTGAAACTAAAAGCAGAATAACCGGAAATAGTTTTTGCATAGATCCTCCATTCGATTTATGTTATCAGTATTTGCGTGACTGTTTGCAAGCTATTCATATTTTTTAAAATTCGCAACGAAATTCAAAAATGATTGTTGACAACCGGCAAACATTGAAAGGTCTTATCATCAAACTAATGAAAATTAAACCCTGACGTTCTCTCAAGCTTCAATATTTATTATCTTTAATAAACATTTCTACAGAGCAGAGAAAATAATATGATGACATTTAAAATAATTTCAGTGATATTTTTTTTCTTGACGTTTGTAAACGAAAACTATTTAGCACAGACAAAACTTCTGATAGTTACAGGCGGAAAAGATTTTGAACGTGAATCTTTCTTTGAAATATTCAGAAGTTATAATGATGTTGAGTTTGATACAGCTTCAAAGCCATCAGCGTTCACTGTGTTTTCTTCTGAAGAAATTACTGATTATCACGCAATAGTTTTTTATGACACTTACCAGCCGATTTCTGAAGATGAAAAAATTTCTTTCCTTAGTTTATTTGAAAAAGGTATCGGGGTTGTATTTCTTCATCATACAATTGTCTCTCACCAGGACTGGGATGAATACGAAAAAATTGTCGGCGGGAGATATCATCATACACCTTATACGGATGATGGAAAAAAATACGGACCATCTACATATAAGCACGACCAGGAATTTCTTATTAAGATTATCGACAAAGAACATCCTGTAACAAAAGGTTTGAATGATTTTCCAATTACCGATGAAGCTTATTTGAATTATAAAATTTATGATTATGTAACACCGCTTTTAGCAAGCGACAACTGTGAGAACGGAAAATATTTAGGATGGACGAACACTTACCATAATTCTAAAGTAGTCTATTTGCAATTAGGTCACGACCACAAGGCGTATGAAAACTCATATTTCAGATTGCTGATTAAAAATTCAATTGAGTGGGTCAGGAAGTAAAGTAAATTTTTTATTATTCACTTACGCTACGCAATACTTAATTATTGTGTCATTCTGAACTAGGTTCAGAATCTTTGCTTGTTAAGTATCTTAGTTGCTTAGATAATCCGCTGAGACGAACAGTTTGTAAAATGTGTAATGTGAGTTATTCATTTCAATATTTTATTCACTTAACCAAAGAATAAATATGAAAGTATTATTCATCGGCGGTACAGGAAAAATAAGTTCAGCATGTTCGCAGCTTGCAGTTGAAAAAGGAATTGAACTTTACCTTCTGAACCGGAATCAGACAACAGAACGACCCGCACCGGAAGAAGCAATAATTTTAAACGGAAATATTTATGACGCCGGTTCTGCAAGAAGTGCGATTGGCAGTTTATCATTTGATTGCGTTGTTGACTGGATTGCCTACACACCCAAAGATATTGAGAATGATTTAAATATAT
>JAEXTA010000108.1 GCA_023453665.1 Bacteroidota bacterium
AATTAAGGCTGACGCTTATGGGCACGGCGTGGAAGAAATAGTCAGTACATTAAATTCTCTAAAGAATAAACAGCCGGAATACTATGCAGTTGCAATTCCTGATGAAGCAGTTGAATTCAGAAAACTAAAAGTAAAACAGCCTATCCTGATTCTTGAACCATTCGATGTAATGCAGGTCAATAAATTGGTTGACTATGATCTAATTGCAACAATATTTACAGACAAGCAGCAGGGGATTCTTTTAGAAGGCACAAACAAACATCGTCGCGAAAATCCGGACTTCCGGATAAAAGTACATGTGAAGATCGATACAGGAATGAACCGGCTGGGAATTCCATATCAGGAAGCATTCGACTTTATACAAAATTTATCTTTTGATAAAACTTTCAAAATCGATGGTATCTACACTCACTTTGCAGGGGCCGATGAAAGAGAAAAAGAATTTACGCTGCTTCAATTAAAAAGATTTAATGATATAATTTTAAAACTGAAAAAAGAAAAAATACATATTGATCATTATCATGCAGCCAATAGCGGTGCTTTGCTAGATCTTCAGGAATCTTATTTCGATATGGTGAGAACCGGAATAGTTATGTATGGCTACTATCCCTCCAAAGAAACTTCTGAATCGGTTAAACTGAATCCCGTACTTTCTTTATATTCCGAAGTGTCTTCTGTAAAAATTATTGAAAAAGGTGAAACAGTCAGTTATGGCAGAACTTTTACGGCGACCAAAAAAACAAAAATAATCTCTATCCCAATTGGATATGCTGATGGATTCAGCAGAGGATTGTCAAATAAAGTTAAAGTCATAATTAACGGAAAGTTTTATCCGCAGATTGGTAATGTTACAATGGACAGAATCATGGTAAATGTTTTTGATGATGATATAAGAGTTGGTGATAAGGTTACTCTCATTGGTAAAGAAGCCGGACTTGAGATCACAGCCTGGGATTGGGCTGAAATATTGAACACAATACCATACGAAATTTTATGCGGAATAAGTAAACGAGTTCCAAGGATTTATAAATCATAGTGGATTTTGCAAAAATATATATAGCTCAAAGTATTTCTGCTGCTGCTAATAATCTTAGACTTAATAATCAGCAGATTGAAGTAATCGCTCTTCTGCGTGATTCGTTGATCAAAGCGGACAGTATAGATGAACAGATCCGCAGTATGAAAAAAGTGACTGAGCTTTCGACCCTTGCAATCAGGCTTAGTGAGATAATGAATTATTTAACTCACGGTCAAATTGATCTGTTTAAGGTTTCGGAAAAATTCAGAGAACACAGTCAGTATTTGATAAAAGATTTAAGCCACATGCTTGAGATGGTAAATCCTGCACTACTCAAAACATCTCTGGACAAAGCAAAAAATATTTCTGAACAAACCGCGGCAATAAATAATTCAGTACAAACAAATGAAATTGCAATTGACCCATCGGATAGAAACACAAATGCAGACGAACTGATCTTTAATCATCAACTTGAAGAAAAATTACCAACTGTTCAGATCATTAATAGTGAAAATAAAGATGCTGCATTCTTTCAGAATTATGAATCATCAGTTTTAAAACCGATAAAACAAATTGATGCACTGTTAAAAAATTTGAATGAAGAAACAGTTAATCAGGAAGAAGTGCTTAATCTTTCAGAAGTAATGGCAAAAAATGCAAAGCTGTCTTCACGAATTGGATTTGAAATAATATCCGGTATGCATAGTATAATCGCCAATGCATTAAAACTTCTAGGTGAAGGAGTAATAAAACCTGAAAAGGAAATAATTGAATCTGTGAGAGCTTGTCTTATTGTAATTGTTGCTGTAGTCAGGGGTAAAGAAGTTGATATCACACCATACCTGAACCGGGCAGAAATGTTCGGTAAAAAAATTCAAACTAAAAAAGTAAAGGAAAATATTTGATGAAGGTTTACGCCGTAATTATGGCTGGCGGAGTCGGATCAAGATTCTGGCCGCGAAGCAAAGAAAAGATGCCTAAGCAGTTATTAAAGATTTTTGGCGATCGGACAATGATACAGGATACAGTTGACAGATTAAAAGGAATTGTTGAAACAAATGACATTTATATCATTACAAATAAAATTCAGAAACCTGAAATTATAAAACAGCTTCCGGAAGTAAATCCATCTAATATTATTGAAGAACCGTTTGGGAGAAATACAGCCGCCTGTATCGGACTTGCATCACTTGTTATTGCTAATAAAGATCCTGAAGCTGTAATGGTAACACTGCCGGCAGATCATATCATAAAAGACCGTGATATTTTTCATTCAACAATATTGAATGCATGTAAGTTTGCTTATGATCAAAAAGGACTCGTCACAATCGGAATTCAACCTACCCGACCTGAAACCGGATATGGCTATATTCAGATCGATGAAAAATCTGTAACGGATAATATTCATAAAGTGTTCACCTTTGCAGAAAAACCAAATTATGCTACAGCAGTTAGATTTCTTGAAAGTGGTGACTTTTTCTGGAACAGCGGTATGTTTATTTGGCGTGCTGATGTTATACTAGAGGAAATACAAATGCTGATGCCCGAATTGAATGATGCCTTGGAAATAATTAAAAGAGATTTAAATACCGATGCGTTTGATAAAACTTTATTAAATGAATACGGAAAACTCCGGAGTATATCAATCGACTACGGGATAATGGAAAAATCACATCGGGTGTTCCTTACAAAAGGCAAGTTTTCGTGGAGTGATGTAGGAAGCTGGGAAGAAGTCTATCAGCTTTCTGAAAAGAATAATGATGGCAATTCTGTAACAGGCAATGTCTATTCTGAAATGACAATTGATTCATATATCTATTCTCCAAATAAATTTACTGCTGTACTTGGTGTGGATAACCTGATTGTAATAAATACTGATGATGCGCTTCTTATTTGCCGCAGGGATCAAAGCCAGGAAGTAAAAAAAGTTGTGGATCATCTCAAAATAAATAAGCTGACCGATCACATTTAGTTTATTCTATTGTATGAAAAAAGTACTCACTGAATATGATATAGAGACAACCTTTAAAAAAGGTGAAAAGATAATTCATATTCTGCAGGGAGATATCGTAACGCCATTAGCAAAAGACAGAGCAAAAGAATTAAATATTAAAATTGAAACAGCGTCTTCAGAAAGATTAAAAGATACAAAGGTAACTAAGGAAGTACAGTCATCAGGATGGAATAAAGTTTTTATTGGAGGTGATCATACCGGTTTTAAAATACGGAATTTTATTTCGGATATTCTTAATGCAAAAGGTATTGAAATAAATAACCTTGGAAGTTATGATGAAAATGCCTGTGACTATCCTGATTTTGCCATTGCTGTAGCTAAATCAGTAATAACAAATTCAAATTCATTTGGTGTTTTGGTAGATGCTACAGGAATTCCATCAGCTATAACCGCAAATAAAATCAAAGGTATAAGAGCAGCTACATGTTACAATGAATTCAGTGCTAAAAGCGCACGCGAACATAACAACGCCAATATAATTGTAATAGGTGCAAAAACTCTGGGAGAAGAATCAATCAGATCAATAATTGAAACATGGTTAAAAACAGATTTTGCCGGCGGAAGACACCAGAGAAGACTTGACAAAATTTCTGAAGCAGAAAAAGATAACCGGTAGGAATATGATTTATGTTCTCCGGATTATTCATTTTGCTTTGTGACAAATAAGAATTATTTTCATTCCCGATCTTTAATAAAGTTTGCTTTTATATTCATCTTTAATAAAATCAACTTAAGAAATCAGTATTATATTAAATTTCAGAAATTATCGGAAAAGTCCTTCCAAGGTTTTCGTCAAGATAAGGAATAAAAAAGGGAGTCCTAAAATTCTCATACTAGTTAAGGTTGATAAGTGTTCATCGTAAATGCCCCGGTAGAAAAATCCATTGAGTTAGAAAATAAAATTAACCTGTTGCAGGTGCACTGTCCGGAAATTGCTTCCATAGTTAAGCCGGGTCAGTTTTTAAATGTACGGGTTTCAGAATCTATGTATCCTTTGTTGCGACGCCCCTTTAGCGTGTGTGACGTGCAGGGGGAACATATATTTCTTATGTTTAACATACTCGGTGAAGGCACCAGAATATTAGCAAAAAAACATAAAGATGAAACAATTGACATTATAGGACCACTAGGCAATGGTTTTAATCTGCTCGGCGATTTTAGCACAGCAGTGATTGTTGCTGGAGGTCTTGGTGCTGCACCTTTTCCTTTTTTTACAAGGATGATCGGAGATAAAAAGAAAGTATTAAGTTTTATCGGCGGCAGGACTTATAAAGATATCATCACTTATGGTATGAGCAACATTTCTGTTGCAACAGAAGATGGCTCGAAAGGTTTTAAAGGAAATGTACTTCAGCTTTTACGTCAAAATATTGAACAGCTAAAAAGTGAAAAAGTTAAAATCTTTTCCTGCGGACCAACCGGAATGTTAAAAGCATTAAAAGAATTTGCAATCGAATTCGATATTGAATGTGAAGCGTCGACGGAGTGTGCAATGGCCTGCGGATTTGGTATATGCCAGGGCTGTCCGATTGAATCCGCCCATCATCCTGATAAATATCATCTTGTGTGTAAAGACGGTCCTGTTTTTAACATCAGGGATGTGGTGTTATGAGTAATGTAGATCTTTCAGTTGAGGTTGGACCTCTTAAATTCAGAAACCCGATTTTACTTGCTTCAGGAACTGTTGGTTATGGCAATGAGATAGCTGAGTTTACTGATTTAAATAAAATCGGTGGTATAGTTACAAAATCTTTAAGCCTGAAACCAAGAAAAGGTAATCCGCCTCAGAGAATAGTTGAAACTCCCGCAGGAATGCTTAACGCTATTGGTCTTGCAAACGTTGGAGTAGAAGTTTTCTTAAAAGAAAAAATCCCTTTCTTAAAAAAATATGATGTTCCATTAATCTGTAATATTGCAGCAAGTACACTTGAGGAATATGTTGAATGTACCAAAATACTTACAACGGAAGAAGCAATCAGTGGATTTGAAATAAATGTTTCTTGCCCGAATGTAAAAGAAGGCGGGCTTCAGTTTGGCAATGATGTTACTGCAGTTGCCAGGATAACCGAAAAGGTAAAAGCTGTTTCAACAAAACCAATAATAATAAAATTATCACCGAATGTATCTTACATATCAGAATTTGCTAAAGCTGTTAAAAGTGCCGGAGGTGATGCAGTATCTGCAATAAATACTTTAGTGGGAACATCATTCAACATCTTTACAAAAAAACCAAAAATTTTTAATGTGAACGGCGGACTCTCCGGTCCGGCAATTAAACCTGTTGCGCTTGCTAAAGTTCTGGAAATAAAAAAACAGGTTGATATTCCAATCATCGGCATAGGCGGAATTATGGATTGGAAAGATGTAATCGAATTTATGATAGTTGGTGCTTCTGCAATACAGATTGGTACATTGAATTTTATCAATCCGGCAGCGGCAGGTCAGATTTTAAATGAACTTGAAAATTATTGTAAAAATTTTGGAATTAATAAGTTATCCGATGTAACAGGATCATATATCATTTAAGAAAATGGATCTCACTGCTTCGTTAAACAGATTATATTCACTTCACACATTCGGTATTAAACTCGGGTTAGATAATATTATCCGTTTCCTGGAATACATCGGCAATCCGCAAAAAAAACTTAAAGCATTTCATATAGCAGGTTCAAACGGAAAAGGAAGCACTTCGTCTTTCATTTCAAGTATATTACAGGAGTATGGTTATAATACAGGTTTATATACTTCACCGCATTTTGTAAAATTCAATGAGCGGATAAAAATTAATAACAGTGAAATTCCCTATGAGTATGTTGCAGCATTTGTTCGAAAATATGATCGACAGATAACTGAGTTTGGACTTACTTTTTTTGAAGTTACAACCGCCATGGCATTCAATTATTTTGCAGACGAAAAAGTTGATTATGCTGTAATTGAAACAGGCTTAGGCGGAAGACTTGACGCAACAAATGTATTAAACCCATCGGCGTGTATAATAACTTCTATTAGTCTTGAACATACAAATGTACTTGGGACTACACTGACGCAAATTGCCAAAGAAAAAGGCGGTATAATAAAACAGCGTTCAAAAGTATTTGCCGGCAAACTGCCCGATGAAGCATCTAAAGTAATTAAAGAAATTTGCGATAATACAAACAGTGAGTTTTTTTCAATTGAAGATTATACGAATGTTAAAGGAAGTTCTTTAGAATTATATACCGAAGAACTTGAACTTGATGACTGGACAATGCCGCTAAAAGGCGTTTATCAAAAATATAATGCCGCACTTGCAGCTCTTGCTGTTTCAAAAGTTTTAAATTCAGATGAACTTGGTATTGTGGAGAAGGGGATTAAAAATGTCCTGATAAATACCGGGCTTCAGGGAAGATATGAATTGTATCATCAAAACCCGGATATAATTTTTGATTCAGCCCATAACCCGGAAAGTATCAAAAACTTCTTGACAGAGTATAGTCTAAATTCAGCCAGGTATAAGAAAAAGTCATTGATATTTGGTGTTCTTCAGGATAAAGCAGTGAAAGAAATGCTGATCGAATTGAAATCACACTTTGATGAAATTTTAATCACAAATGTAAACAACGAAAGAGCCTGTTCTTTAGAAACTCTTTCGGGCATTTGTACTGAGCTTAAAATTAATTTTCAAACCTTAGCAGATCCGGTTGAATATTTAAGGAATTTCATAAATCATAAAGAGAATAATTGCCTGGTTGTACTTGGAAGTATGTACCTGCTTGGCGAAATAAAATCACAATTGTTAAATATTACTTCTTGACATTATTTTTATTAAACATTATGTTTCTGCCAAGCCTCTTGTTCCTTTCATATAAAAAATTGTTATTCGAAAAAACAAAACCTCAAAATCATATCAGGACTAAAAATCTTTGATAAATAAATTCACATTTATTAAAACACAAATTAAATAGTTAGGGTTTCAGTATGCCGATGGATATATCCGATCTC
>JAEXTA010000197.1 GCA_023453665.1 Bacteroidota bacterium
GGATTTCGGAGATGAACTATTCACTGACGGTAAAATTAATTTTGAGGTCAGAGGAATATCAGAAAAACTTTCCGAATCATTTCTCGACATGGACTGGAAACGACATTTATCTTTGATCCTTAAAGAAGGTATGAACAATTCACTCAAACATTCGCATGCATCTAAAATAATACTTGAAACAAATGTCTTTCAGAATGAACTTGAAATAATACTTGAAGATGACGGAATAGGGATTGTTAATGATACTAAACAGGGTAACGGGTTAAAGAATATGCAAAAGCGTGCCGCGAAATTAAGTGGTTATCTTGATATTCAATCTGAAAAAGGGAAAGGCACAAAAATTTCCTTTAAAGGAAAGATTCCTGTTAAATCACTAAATTATAATTAGGTTGTTATGATAAATATATCAGAACATCTTTTATTGCCTGTTCAACCACTAAAAATATTAAAACTGATGCCCGATAAAATAGTCAGGATAGTCATTGTTGAAGATGATTCGATAATCCGTGAAGGGTTTGTTTCCGTGATTGAAGAACAGGATAACTTTATTTGTACAGGCAGTTATGATACATGCGAAGATGCTATAAAAAATTTTGAAAAAGATTCTCCCGATATCCTTCTGATGGACATTGAATTACCTGGCATTTCCGGTATTGAAGGAATCAGAAGAATAAAAAAAAATTATCCGGCAACTGATTTCATCGTAATAACAGTCCACGAGGATGATGAAAAAGTTTTTGATGCTCTTTGTGCAGGCGCAAGCGGTTATCTTACAAAAAATATATCTTCACAAAAATTAGTTGATTCGATTGTTGAAGTGCGCAACGGCGGTGCACCAATGAGTACCGGTATTGCAAGAAGAGTTATTAATTCTTTTCATAAGAGTACGGAATCACCGCTTTCACCAAGAGAAACAGAAATCCTTTCACACCTGTCTCGCGGTAAAAGTTATTCAATGATCGCAGATGAACTTTTTATAAATAAAGAGACTGTCCGCACTCACATAAAAAATATTTATCAGAAGTTAAACGTAAACTCTAAAGCTGCGGCGCTGCAAAAAGCAAGTAAAGACCGTCTTATCTGAATTTAATACCAAAATTTTTCCCGTTCACTTAATCACCCAAATTGCAGGATACCGACTTCCACTGTGCTGAAATATAATGGTACCAGTAAATCAAATCATTTAAGAAAGGAACCGTTATGAATCCGCAAAAATTTCATATTACTCTGCTTCCGACATTGATCTATATTCTTCTAATACTTTTTCAGGAAGAAGCCAGTCCGCAGATTTTCCAGAAAGTAACAGATCAGAGTAATCCTGTTGTTACAACATTATCAGACGCAAATTATTCCGGTGCTTCGTGGATTGACTATGATAACGATGGAGACCTTGATCTTCATGCAACCAAAGCATCACTGTTCAGAAAAAATCAGGATGGCACTTTCACCAAAATAAACACAGTAATTGGAACCGGGCTGGCACGGCTTGGAAACGGTGCTAGCTGGACTGATTATGATCATGATGGCGATCTTGATGTTGTTGTAGCAGGTGTTCCTACACGCTTTTACCGCAATGATGGCAATGATAATTTCACAACAATAACTGATGGTGAACTTGGAACTAATCAGGATAATCGGGCCTGGACATGCGCATGGGCTGATTTTAACAATGACGGGTTTGCTGATTTAATACTCGTTCATCCCCGTGGATTTGTTGGTAATCCAATTCCGAACAGACTCTTTTTAGGTAATGGAGATGGCAGATTTTCAGAGTTGTCGGGATTCGAATTTACTACTACTCTGGCACCTTACACAGTTGCTACTTGGTATGATTTTGATCTTGATGGTGATCAGGATTTATTTATTGGAAGCGGTCCTGCTGGTACGGCAGCAAGAGATTTTCTATTCAGAAATTTATTTATTGAAACCGGTGAAATAGGTTTTGAAAGAATTAATGATCTTCCGATGGGAACTGATTTACAGGATGGACAGGTTTGGAGTATAATTGACTATGATAATGATGGCGATCTTGATGCATTTATTACAAACTATGGTGGTGCAGTAAATAGATTCTATAAGAATAATAACGGAACCTATGAATCGTTAACTACTCCATTTACAATTGCCGGAAATTATTTAAGTAACAGTTGGGCTGATTTTGATAATGATGGAGATCTTGATCTTGTCACCACTTCAGAAGGCAATATCCAGGTATTTTTCAATGAGGGAAATGACACTTTTGTTACACACTTTAGTGTCCCGGGAGCTGCCCGAAGTGTGGCTTTAGCAGATTATGATGAAGATGGAGATATCGATTTTTATAATTCTGGTGGGGGAACATCAAGAGGATTATATGAAAACATTAATTCAAACGGAAATAGCTGGATACAGTTTATACTAAAAGGAAATGTGACTAATCCTGATGCTATCGGTACAAAGGTAAAACTTAAGGCAATTATTAATGGAAATTCCGTATGGATGAGCCGCGAAATAAATGCACAAAATAATTTTAACGGACAAAATTCTTTTCGTGTGCATTTCGGATTGGGAAATGCTACAACTGTTGATTCGGTTATCATCTCCTGGACATCAACGGACGAAAAAGTTTTAACTAACATTACGGCAAATCAAATTCTTACAGTTGAAGAAGATATTCCTTCAGGCTTTTTACGATGTAATTTCAGTGCTGATTCAGTGAATGGAAATTATCCGCTATCAGTTTCATTTACGGATTTAAGTCTGAGTGATCCTAATTCCACAATAACATCCTGGAAATGGGACTTTGATAACAACGGAACAATTGATTCGGAGGAACAAAATCCCTCACATACTTATACTTCTGCCGGAATAAATACAGTGAAATTGATTGTGCAGAACGGTTCAACAACCGATACACTTATTCGAGCAGACTATATTATGGTAGGTGAACCAACCGGAATAATTGAAACAGAAACGACCGTTCCAACTGAATATAAACTATTTCAGAATTACCCTAATCCATTTAATCCAGTAACAAAAATAAAATTTCATCTTTCTAAATCAGGAATGCTGAAACTATCGGTTTATGATGTTCTTGGTACAAAAGTTAAAACTATTTATGATGGTTATAAAGAAGCTGGTGAATATGAAGTTGAATTCAATTCCAATGGTTTAACATCAGGTATGTACATATACAAGCTGGAAGCTGAAAATTATTCTTCAACTAAAAAAATGCTTGTTTTAAAATGACTTTGATTTAATTCAAATGTCAGTCAGAGATTTCAATGACTGGCATTTGAATTATGATCTCTACCTTTTGAAGGTGTGTGTACAAATGTATCCGTATAATAAAAAATTTATTGCTGTTTCAGTGATTTCACCGGACCAATCATATTTTCCGGTTTAAGAATTTCATCAAGCTGTTCTTTTGATAAAAGATTTTGTTCAAGCACTAATTCATAAACACCACGGTTAGTTTCAAGTGCTTCCTTAGCCAGTTTTGTTGATGCTTCATAACCGATTACAGGGTTTAGTGCAGTGACTAACCCGATACTGTTTTCAACAAGTTCGCGGCATCGTTTTTCGTTTGCGGTTATACCATTTATACATCTGTGAACAAGTGTCGTCATTCCGTTCTTCAGCATTTCTATTGATTCAAAAATACTTTGCACAATCAGCGGTTCCATCACGTTCAACTCAAGTTGACCGGCTTCAGCCGCAAGTGTAACAGCAAGGTCATTTCCTATAACTTTAAATGCGATCTGGTTTACAACTTCGGGAATTACAGGATTTACTTTTCCAGGCATAATTGACGAACCTGGCTGCATAGGCGGTAAATTAATTTCACCAAAACCAGTACGC
>JAEXTA010000098.1 GCA_023453665.1 Bacteroidota bacterium
TGTAATCCTTTAAGCAAGTGTTCTCCGGTTAATCTTGAATTTTCAATGAGATTTTCTTCTTCTATTATTCTCAGTATGTGTTTCGATCTTACCATATCTGAAAGATCAGAACCCCAGGTAGAATTTATCCTGCTTGATTTATGGAAACAATTATCTTTCACTTCATCAATTCGTTCTGATACCATAATCCCGCATACCTGGGCTTTTTTCCCAAAGGCAACAATGTCTGGTTTAACAAAATGTTCATGTGCCCAGAACTTTCCAGTAATACCAAATCCGCATTGAACTTCATCGAAAATTAATAGAATTTCATTTTCGTCTGCAATCTGTCGCAACTTCATAAAAAACTCTTTTCTAAAAAAGTTATCTCCGCCTTCGCCCTGAACCGGTTCTATAATTATTGCAGCGATATCATCCGGATTTTGTTCTATTGCTTTTAATATTTCAACAACCGCCTGGTTCTCTGTTGAAATAATTTCTTCAAGATTATTTTCCAGAGGAAATTTAATTTTAGGATTGGTAACTCTTGGCCAATCAAACTTAGGGAAGTACTTAATCTTAGTCGGGTCAGTATTAGTTAAAGACAAAGTATATCCGCTTCTTCCATGAAATGCATCTTTAAAGTGAATTATCTTATGACCTTTTTCTTCTTTATAACCCTTGGCAAAATTTTTCTGAACCTTCCAGTCGAAAGCAACTTTCAACGCATTTTCAACTGCAAGCGCACCACCTGAAATGAAGAATAAATACTTCATATAATCTGGCTTTGCTATTCTTGCAAAAGTTTCAACAAATTCAGCCATGGCTACAGTGTAAATATCAGAGTTTGATGGTTTGTTGATCGTACTTTCCAACAATTCTTTTTTTACTTCCTCATAATTTAGTTTTGGATGATTCAAACCTAACGGGGATGATGCAAAAAATGTAAAAAAGTCGAAATATGTTTCACCTGTTTTTTCGTCAACAAGATAAACGCCGTGACTGTTTTTAAGATCAAGGACAAACTCAAATCCGTCAGCTAGCATGTATCTGCTTATAACTTCGTGTACATTTTCAGGTTTTATATGTGAGTAATTATCTAAAACTTCTTCTTCTGTTTTTGAAAAATTGGTATTCATGGCTATACCTTAAAAATTATTTTAGGAAAAATGGAATTAGTTAAAATTAGAGAAGAAGAGAATTTAAAAGACGTTCTCGAAGCGGGAAACAAAATAACTTCTGAGTGAAACCTCAAAGTTATTATTCGATATTTTTGATATGATATTCATGTTCAAATTCACAACTCAATTTAAATTATTATCGATTCTATTCCAATAATTTTTTAGTGATAAAAATTCTTCCGCATAGTAATTGTTTTTTTGCTCAGAATATGTTACACTTACTGTAACAATTAAATAAATTATGTCTGCCTCTACAAAATTATCTACCGCTGTAAAAGCGATTTGTTATCTCGCTAAATCTGCACCGGATCCTAAAACAAGCTTTGAGATTTCTGAAAACACAGGCATCAATGCTTCAAAGCTAAGGAAGATTTTATCAATGCTTGTCAAAAGTGAAATTGTTGAAAGCACCTATGGTTTAAACGGAGGTTTTCTCTTAAAAAAAGAACCCGGCAAAATTCACTTGCAGGAAATTTATTGTGCAATTGAAGACCGAAAAGCATTTCATCTTGATGTTTCAAAAACAGGAATAAACCCGAATGAAACTACTGAACAGTTAAATGAATTTTTTCTTGATCTGTTTGCAGATATTCAAATTGATATAGAAAATAAAATGAAAACAATAAACATTAATCAAATACTTCAAACTCTAAAATAAATTTAAAGGTATAAAATGGACTTCTTAAAAAAACTTGGAATAAAAGAAAAAAATTTTGGAGCCTGTTCAGGTCTTGAATGGGGAACAACAACTGATCAGGGGGAATTAAAAATTCATTCACCGGCAACAGGCGAATACATTGCATCAGTTTACCAGGCTTCAGAAGCTGATTATGAAAACATTATAAAGAAAGCACAGGACGCATTTTTGATATGGAGAAAAATGCCTGCGCCTAAACGCGGAGAAGTAGTTCGTCAGATAGGATTGAAGTTAAGAGAATATAAATCAATCCTTGGCCAGCTTGTTTCGTTTGAAATGGGTAAATCATTGCAGGAAGGTATGGGCGAGGTTCAGGAGATGATTGACATTTGTGATTTTGCCGTTGGTCAATCAAGACAGCTTTATGGATTTACCATGCATTCAGAAAGACCAAACCATAGAATGTATGATCAATATCATCCGTTAGGAATTGTTGTTACAATATCAGCATTTAATTTTCCGGTTGCTGTTTGGTCATGGAATGCAATGATCGCTGCGGTGTGCGGAGATGTTAACGTTTGGAAACCGTCTTCAAAAGTTCCTCTTTCTGCAATAGCATGTCAGAATATTATTAAAGATGTGTTAGTTGAAAACAATGTACCCGAAGGTGTTTTCTCACTCATAGTTGGAAAAGGTTCAACTATTGGTGAAAAAATGTTGAACGACAAAAGGGTACCGCTTATTTCAGTCACCGGTTCAACACGTGTTGGACAGCATGCTTGTGAATTAATTGCAAAACGTTTTGGAAGAGCTATACTTGAACTTGGCGGCAACAACGGAATCATTATCACTCCGGATGCTGATCTTAAAATGGCTATGCCTGCAATAGTTTTCGGGGCGGTAGGAACATGTGGTCAGCG
>JAEXTA010000131.1 GCA_023453665.1 Bacteroidota bacterium
GCAATAGCACAGGGCAAATTAAATATTGATGAAGTGTTAACTGCATCCCGGGAAAAAGAAAAGAAAGACAAAACTCCTGTACTTGAGTTTGATAACTTTGCAAATATTTCGCGGGCTGATGTTGGCGGTGTAGTAATCGACGGCAAAGATGCCGGGATTTTATATTCATATGCAAAGTGCTGCAGTCCAATTCCCGGCGATCCTATCATCGGTTATATAACTGTTGGTGAAGGAATTAAAATTCACCGGAAGACATGCAACAATCTTATTAAGATAACCGAAACAGATGAAAGCAAACTTGTTCCTGTTCACTGGCCCAAAACAGAAACATCATTGTTTGTTGCGGGACTTACAGTTATGGGTGAGGATAGTCCCGGAATACTTAATGAAATATCACACGCGATTGTTTCATACCAGAATACAAATATCAAATCGATCAATATCAACACAAGTGATTCAACATTTGACGGTAATGTTACTGTATACGTGCATGATCTTGAACATCTTAACAGGATAATTGAACGACTGAAAAAATTAAAAGGTGTTTACTCCGTTGAACGGTTTGAATATGCCTGACAATTCGTTAGCTGAATACAAAAGAGTGCTGGCAATTGATTACGGGGTTAAAAGGATAGGGCTTGCACTAAGTGATCCGCTTCAGTTAATAGCCTCACCATTTAAAACAATTCCAAATGATCAGCAGCTTTTTAATGAACTAAAAAAAATCATTGAAGAACAATCAGTGGAAAAAATCATACTGGGGTTTCCTGAACACGACAAAGGAACAAGTACATCAATAGTACAAGAACTCGAAAAGTTTAAAGCAGATCTTGAAAAACAAACCGGCTTGCAAATAATTTTCTGGGATGAAACATTTACTTCGAGTATAGCTAGGGATAGAGTACTTTTATCAGTAAATAAAAAATCAAAAAGACGTGATAAAGGATTGATAGACTCAAACGCAGCAGCAATAATTCTGCAGGAGTACCTGGACACAGCATATCAAAGCAAAAACAAAAATTGACATTGGTTTAGTTCTAAACTATTTTCGAGTAACAAAATTCACTTAACTGGGAGCAATTGTATGACGCTTGACGCACTTGGGATGATCGAAACAAAAGGGCTGGTTGGTGCAATCGAAGCAGCCGACGCAATGGTAAAAGCTGCAAAAGTTGAACTAATCGGAAAAGAAACTATCGGCGGCGGTTACGTTACCGTTATGGTCCGCGGTGATGTGGGAGCAGTTAAAGCTGCTACTGATGCAGGCGCTGCTGCAGCTCAACGTGTAGGAGAACTTGTTTCTGTTCATGTTATTCCGCGTCCGCACGCAGAAGTTGAATCTATACTTCCTAAAAGAAAATAAACTATGCCTAAAGCATTCGGTTACGTTGAAACACGGGGATTGGTGGCTGCAATCGAAGCAGCCGATGCAATGGTCAAAACTTCCAATATTACACTTATCGGTAAAGAGAGAACTGATCCGGCAATGATAACAATTAAAATTGCTGGTGATGTTGCTGCTGTAAGATCGGCAGTCGATGCCGGAGCAGAAGCAGCAAGAAAAGTGGGCGAAGTAATTGCAATTCATATTATTCCTCAGCCCGACGAACAGCTTACTTCGTTATTTCCTGAATTGAGTGATAGTAAACTCATCCCGAAAAAAGAAGAACCGTTTGAGCGTGAAGAAATTCATAAAACTGAAGTACTGATAAAAAAATCAGAACCAGCTAAAACTGAACATAAAACTAAAATAGTTGATGATAGTGATGAGAGTTCAATCGATACAATATCAAGGTTAAGAAAAGAAGCATTAGGTGAAAAAGTTAGCAGCGAAGTTCCTCAGTTCAAAAACGAATTAAAGTCCGCTGATTCAATTTCGGATGAAGAAATTCAAAACATGAACGTTCATCAGCTAAGGCATCTTGCAAGAAGTGTTGCGGGATTTCCTATTCAGGGAAGAGAAATATCAAGAGCGAACAGACCAGAATTAATAAAATATTTTCAAAATCTGAAGAAGTGATTCAACAGAATTTTTTATGATTAAAGAACTCCACTTTCTGTGGAGTTTTTTATTCATATATTTGAACTATGAAGAAAAAGATTCCAATCATAATTATATCGCTGTTATTCTCATCTATACTCTGGGTTTCTATCTCATTGTCAAAAGATTATTACGCTACATTTGATATTCCCTTAAAGATCATCGACTATCCTGCGGGTTACACAACCGGCTCAGCAATTCCGCAAAAACTGTCAGTAAAATTAAAAGGCAAAGGATGGAAACTCGCTTCGGTAAATCTCGGCAGTGAATCAGAATACTTTGTCTCTGCAGGCAGTGACAGCGGCAGAAAATTTGTAAATATTTCTAACTATCTATCTGAGAATCAATGGCTTTCTTCAGAAATGGAAGTGATTGATATTTATCCGGATACTCTTTCATTCATTGTTGAAAAAATTTCTGAAAAAAAAGTAATGATAATTCCTGATTATGATATAAGTTTTAAAACAGGATATGGACTTGCATCAAAGACAAAATTAATTCCTGATTCAGTTACACTTTACGGACCTGAAAGCCTGTTGCGTAATATTGTCTTTGCAGAAACAGAAAAGATCGAATTAAAAAATCTTGACAAACATTACAGCGAACAGAAAAATCTTAAAAACATTTTCGGCGTAGAGTACAGGAATAACCGCGCACTGGTACGGTTGGATGTCCAGAAAATTGTTGATAATAATTTTGACGATATTTTAGTAGAAGTGTCCGATGTTCCGCGCGACCGCGATGTAGTGCTTTTGCCAAACCGTATATCCGTAAGTGTGCGGGGAGGTATAGAAGTTGTCGGTAAGCTTTCAAAAGAAAAAATTAAAGCCGGCATTATGTACAGAGATATTGTCTCGGACACAATCGGCAGTGTTGTGCCGTCAATTCAACTGCCGGAAAATCTTTCTTTACAATCTATCCGGCCAGAAAGATTGCGTTACGTAATAAAAAAATTTAATTGAAAATTTCTCCACATAAAGAATATAAAAATGTTCATCACATTTGAAGGAATAGACTTCTGCGGTAAATCAACACAGGCAGAACTTTTAAAAGATTACCTGATATCCAAAGGAAAAAAAGTAGAGTTTATAAGAGAGCCGGGCGGAACTGAAATTTCAGAGAAAGTAAGGACAATTCTGCTGGATAAAAAAAACAGTCAGATGTTTATGGAAACTGAATTTCTTTTATTCTCAGCTTCACGCGCCCAGTTAGTACGGGAAAAAATTAGACCTTACCTTGAAAAAGGTTATTATGTAATTTCTGACCGGTTCCATGATTCAGCTACTGCTTACCAGGGTTTTGGTCGAGGTGTATCGCTGGAATCTGTTATGCACGTTCACAAACTTGCTATTGGAAGAACAGTTCCTGATATCACATTTATAATTGATATAAAAGTTTCTGAAGCACATAGGAGAAAATCACTTAAATTAAATACAGAACTTGACCGCATAGAAGTTGCAGGAACTGAATTTTATGAAAAAGTGAGAGCAGGTTATTTAGCCCTTGCTGCTGAAGATCCAAGATTCCGTGTTATAGATGGATCAAGAGGAATAGATTCAGTTCATAAATCAATAATTGAAGAGATGTTACTTTTTGAAATGAAGGAGAACTACGATGAATAAACTATTTAAACGAATAGCTTTTGCTGTAACTGTTCTTATTATCTTTTCCGGATTTTTCCCCGGACAGGGTGATATCTATTTCGAAATATCAAAGAACATAGATGTGTTCGGTAAAGTGTATAAGGAAATTTCATTGAACTATGTTGATGAAATCAATCCTGAAGAATTTATGCGAGCGGGCATAAGAGGAATGTTAAACTCGCTTGACCCTTATACAATATTTATTGATGAAAATAAAAAAGATGAAATTGAATTAATAACAAGCGGTAAATACGGCGGAGTTGGTATATCAATCGGAGTAAGAGCAGATGAAGTGACAGTCGTTGAGGTACTTGACGGCTACTCTGCACAAAAACAGGGTGTAAGGATTGGTGATATTCTGATCGAAGCAGATGGTAAAAAAATCTCTGCTGAGAATGTTGATGAGATATCAAACTATGTAAAAGGTGAACCGGGAACGCAGGTTGAAATTAAAATAATAAGGAATGATTCAAGAGATACTTTGTTGTTCAACCTCGTCCGCGAAGAAGTTTTAATAAAGAATATAACTTACTATGGTTTCTATCCTCCTGAAAGTAATAATGCATATATAAAACTTTCAAACTTCAGCCGCTCTGCCGGTGATGAATTAAAAAAAGCTTTGAAAGATCTGAAGAGTAAAAAAGAAATAAATTCTGTAATACTTGATCTTCGTGGAAATCCCGGTGGATTACTTGATGTTGCTGTGGATATCTGCAACAAGTTTATTGAAAAGGATAAACTGATAGTATCAACCAAAGGGAGAGATGATACCTCAGAAAAAAAATATTTTTCAGTTCAGGAGCCGATGTCAGATGACTCAAGACTGGTTTTATTAATCAATGAAGGCTCTGCATCCGCATCTGAAATTGTTGCCGGTGCTATACAGGATCAGGATCGCGGTGTAATCCTCGGTGTTAAATCTTTTGGTAAAGGGTTGGTGCAGACAATAAGCCCGCTTAGCTATAACACATCATTAAAAATAACAACAGCTAAATATTATACCCCGAGCGGAAGGTGTATTCAGAAGATTGATTACACGAAGAAAAATAAAGTGATGGCTGTCAGTGATTCAATCGACAACGGTACTTATTACA
>JAEXTA010000162.1 GCA_023453665.1 Bacteroidota bacterium
GTATTTTGCAGGGGAGCCTGAACACCTTGTCACAATTGGGAATTACTTTTAATTCTTCAACCGGATTGGTGATTTCCGATAGTGATCAATTGGAACAAAAATTAACCGAGAGTATAAGCCAGGTTGAGGCTTTGTTTAATTCAACTAATGGCATTGCTTCAAAATTATTTAGTACTGTTTCACCCTATACGGGAAGCACGGGGTATCTTGCAAATTCCATTTCGTCATTAACTACTAACATTCAGGGACTTGACGATAAACTTACATCAGTTCAGACTAGGATTAATAAATCAGCGGAAACTTTAAGAGCTCAATACCAGAGAATGCAGCTTCAACTGGCAAGTTTACTTGATCTTTCCGGATCATTTTCTGATACGAATTCATTTTTTTAATTATGGATTATTTAAATAGCCGCATAAAGGAAATACATCTTTTACTTCTCAAAGTACTGAAAGACATAAATTCAATTGATGATTCAGTCTTTGATGAAAAGGTAAATAGTGCAAAACTGGGGATGGAAAAGGTCAATTCCATCAAAAATGAGCTTAAATTGAAGTTTTCTGACAATGAATTAAAGCAGTTTAATGGTGAATTATCTCTTATCACTAAACAAATTCAAAAAGAATTCGATAATATTGTAGCTGAAAAACAAAAACAATTAGCACAGGTATCGGCTGAATTGGAAATAGTTCAGAATCAAAAAAAACTAGCAATATATTTAGGGTAACAACGTGGAAATAAAAGGCATTTCAAATAATCAGTACTTCTCCCAGGAAGTAAACAAGCCAAAAGTAGAGCAGGAAAATCAGAATCCGGCTAAGGATAAGCTTGAAATTTCTGAGGAAGCTAAATTATTGCAAAGCAAAAAGGTTGAAGATCCAAACCTTGATGCAATAAGGGAAAAAATTGCTAACAAATTTTATGATACACCGGAAGTGTTGAATAAAGTTGCAGAAAAAATACTTGAGGAAATAAAAAACCCGATCAAGTAATTTGTCCTCTCAATATTACATTCTTTAATAGCAAACATTGTATAAATGTTTGCTAATTACTATTCAAATCTTTAAAATTAAACAGAAGAATATTTTTACATTGTTCTTAATTGTTTGATTTTAATGTTTGATGACCAAATCCAAAATAATAAGCTTCAGATACTGGGTAAACTTACTGCAAGCTTAGTTCATGAAATCCGAAATCCCCTCTCAGCTATCCAATTAAATTTAGATTACCTGAAAATGCTCGACTCAGAATTACCGGAAGATGCCAGAAATTCGGTAAGCGACTGTCACGAAGCTTTACAGAGAATTCAATCACTTATTGAAATGCTCCTGGAGTTTTCAAGAAAACCCGCCACAGAAATAAACCGAAACTCCCTGAATGATGTTACTAATGATGCAATTGAAATAATGAAGGAAACAGCAAGATTTAAAAATGTCATTATTGAAAAAGAATTATCGGATAAAGTTGCTGATTTCACAGTACCAAAAAATAAAATACTTCAGGTTATGCTTAACCTGATCACAAACGGAATAGATTCGTGCACAAAAGATGGTAAACTTTGTATCAGAACTTATGATGAATGCAATAATGGAAACCAGATAGTTTACTGGGAAGTAAGGGATAATGGAGTAGGAATCAGTGAAGAGAATAAGAAAAAAATTTTTACGGATTTTTTTACAAACAAAAAAAACGGAACCGGACTTGGATTAAGTGTATGTAAAATGCTTCTCGAGGAATACAATGCTCAGCTCGACTTTGAAAGTGAACTAAACAAGGGATCAAGATTTTTCATTAAATTCAATTACAATTCTACAGGTAGATGAAATGAAATTTAAAGTTCTGATTATTGACGATGATGACCTGGTTTGTCTTTCATTAAAAAAAGTACTCCTTAAACTTGGCTACGATGTTGAAGTTTGTATGAAAGGCGATGAGGCTGCTTCTGCTGTTGAAGAGTATGAACCTGATCTTATTTTATTAGATATTTATCTCACCACTCACAACGGGCTTGACCTTCTCAAAGACTTTAAAAGAAAATTTTATCACATTCCCATAATCATGATCACAGGTTATTCCGATATTAAGATTGCAGTAAGTGCAATTAAATCAGGAGCGTTTGACTTCCTTTTAAAACCGATTGACCTTGAACATCTCCAAATGGTTATAACACGCGCGCTGGAAACTACAAGTTTAAGAACGGAAGTAGATAAACTTCACACTCTTTTAAGAGAAGATGAACTTTCGCGCGAGTTTTTTGGTAAAAGCAAAAAGATGCAGCGTGTAGTTACTTCCGTAGAAAAACTTGCTCTGAGCAGCGACACAACAATACTAATCAGCGGTGAAAGCGGAACCGGTAAAGAAGTAATTGCAAAATACATACATCAGAAAAGCCCGAGACGAGATAACACTTTTATCGAAATCAATTGTGCCACAATACCTAAAGAACTTGCAGAAAGTGAACTGTTCGGACATGAACGCGGAGCTTTTACAGGCGCTGTTCAAAAAACAAAACTCGGCAAGTTTGAATTAGCCAATAACGGTACAATCCTTCTGGATGAAATCGGGGAATTGTCAAAAGATCTGCAGGTAAAACTATTGCGTGTATTGCAGGAAAGAAAGTTCTACAGACTTGGCGGTGAAAAAGAAATTTCAATTAACGTAAGAGTTCTTGCAGCAACAAACAGGAACCTTGAAGAAGAAGTAAAAAACGGTAATTTCCGTGAAGATCTTTTTTACAGGTTAAACGTTGCACAGATAATTATTCCGCCGCTGCGTGAAAGAAAAGAAGACATCCCGCTGCTGGCGTATTCATTCTTAAAAGAATTTTCAACTAAGTTTGGAAAAACCGTTAAAGGTATTGAACCTGAGGCAATCTCAATTCTTGAATCATATTCCTGGAAAGGTAATGTGAGAGAATTAAGGAATGTAATGGAACGTGCTGTTCTTCTGCTGGAAGATGATGAATTGAAATCGGAACATCTTTCTTCTCTTGTAGAATCAGGAGCTGCTTCAGAAAAGGATGAAGATAAATTTGTTCTTAAAATTCCCTCTAAAGGTGTTCAGATTGATCTTGTATTAAAGGCGCTAATTCAAAAAACATTAAAGATCACCAACGGCAACCAGGTAAAAGCCGCAAAGGTTTTGGGATTATCAAGATCAAAACTACGTTACAGAATGGAACAGCTTGGAATTGAGGTTACAAAGAATATACTTTCAGAGTAATTTTTCTGTCAATGATATTGGTTGAAAATAACTTTGAAATTGCTGCCTTTATGTTTTTCACTTTCTACCGTTATATCTGCACCGTTTATTTCCACGTATTTTTTTACAAGTGAAAGTCCAAGCCCGTTACCTTCAAACCTTCTTGTATAACCCATTTCTTCCTGGGTAAAAGGGCTGAATAAATTGGGTAAATACTGTGCTGAAATTCCTATGCCGGTATCTTTAACTTCTACACACACTTTGTTCTCCTGTTCATATAATAAAACATCCACACGGCCGTGATTAGTGTATTTTAAAGCGTTCTCAAGCAGGTTATTAAAAATCTGTGCGATAGAATAAGTGTCACCTAATATTTTACCATTGCTGGTTTTTTTTTCATAAACCAGATCAATGTTCTTGGCTTTTGCCCTGCTGAAAAATTCGAGTGATATATTTTCAAGTATATCCTTATCAAGGTTTATGATTTCTTTTCTAACTTTGAAATTTCCTGTTTGAATTTCCGAAAGGTTTAATATTAATTCAATGGTTCTGATCAGCCGTTTGGAACTGTTATCAATAATTACAAAACTGGATTCCATACCGACAGGAAGTTTTTGTTCAAACTCCTCACGCACAAGCCCGATATAAGTAAGTATATTGTTTAAAGGTGTTCTTATCTCGTGAGACATCTGGGCAAGAAATTCTGTTTTAAGTTTATCTGCTTTTTCTGCAGATTCTTTTGCGCGAATAAGTTCTTCCTCAAATCTTTTCCTTAATGTCACATCTTCTTTAATTGCAATATAACTTGTTGCTACTCCGTCATCATTTAATATTGGTGATATTGATGCCTGTTCCCAGAACAATTCACCTGATTTTTTCTTGTTAAGAAATTCACCCTGCCATTGGTGTCCGCTTGTTAAAGCTCGCCACATTTCGGAATAGTCGGCGTCTGTTTTATACTCAGATTTCAAAAATCTCGGATTTTTCCCAATTACTTCTTCATAAGTATAACCAGTAACCTCACTGAATTTAGGATTTACATACTCAATATTACCTTCAGTATTTGTTATTATAATTGATGATGGACTTTGTTCAACTGCCCGGGATAATTTTCGCAGTTCCTGTTCAAAATCTTTACGTTCAGTTACATCTCTTCTTGTAGCCCAAACGTGCGTAAGTTTATTGTCAGCGATAATTCCTGCAAGGTTGTTAAGTATATGTTTTGATTTACCAAAACGGTCTGACTCAATAGTTTCATAGTCTGAGATTTTATAACCGAAGCTGATAAATTTTTTCATCAGGTTAAATTTTTGTGAATCAGCTAGGTTCAAAATTTTCCGGATGGGTATTCCTATCATTTCAGAAACAGAATTATAACCCGTCATCTCAGCAAATACTTCATTACACTCGATAAGAGAACCATTGTTCAAAATACTCTCAGCTTGTTTTTCCAATGGTTCATTTACGGAGACAGGTTTATTTAAGGCAAAACACCAGATACCTTCGGAGCTTTGTCTTACAAACGACCTGTATCTTTCTTCACTTAATTTAAGTTGTTGTTCAGCAAACTTTCTGTTTGTAGTATCCGAAAAGATTGTTGCAAATCCATATTCTCCCCAGGGAGCAACAGATATTTCAAAATATTTTTTTAGAGGTTCATAATAGGTTTCGAAAAGAAGAGCAACCCCGGTTAATACAGTAGAACTGAATTGTTTTAAAAACGGAGGAACCATGGAGTTATAAACTTCAGTCGCAAGTTTTCCTATAACCTGGTCTCTCTTTAACCCAATGATTTTTTCGTACGCCGGGTTTATATCTATCATAAGATAATTAACAGGCTGATCATCAGAATCAATTATCAGATGATGAAGTGCCGAACCTTCTGTCATATTTGTAAACAGTGAGTGAAATCTTTTTTCACTCGTTACCAAAGCTTCATCTGACAATTTTTTTTCTGTGATGTTTTCTACAGTTCCGTCAATAAAAATCATCTTTCCTGAATCATCATAAACAGCTTTGGCATTTTCACGTACCCAGATCAGGTTACCGTCTGCTCTTCTCCATTGAGTTTCATAACCAAGTATCTGACCATGCTTATGAATTTCAACACCAAACCAACTGTGATTATTAGCAGGTTCAAAAGTTTTAGATGCATTTTGGTTTCTTATAAGTTCATCAAGAGTATCATAACCGAGCATAGCAATCAAAGCCGGGTTTGCTAAAACTATTTTTCTATCCGTTGTTGTTCTGTAAATTCCAATTAATGTGTTATCATAAAAAGTTTTAAAGCGTCGTTCACTTTCTAATAATGCCTGGCTTGTTTTTTTCGACTGAGTTATGTCTTTTAAAGTGCCAATAACAATTTTATCTTCATCATCGTTAATTAATCCAATACTCAGATTTGCTGTAACCAACTCTTTGTTCTTGTTCAATAAACGAATCTCATATGAATCAGGTACATTTTTATTTGCCAACCTTGCTTTATACCTTTTAATTATGAACTTGTATTCATCAGAAGGCAGAATATCTGAAAGTGATTTTCTATAAAGTTGTTTTACTGTATATCCAAGGCTTGCAGCAAGGTTTTCATTAACAAATATAAGTTTACCATTACAAGCGATAAATACCCCATCCTGAATTCGTTCGAGAAGCGTAATATACTTCTTTTGATATTCCCTAAGTTTATTTTGAGTATCAATGGATGTGGTTAGGATAGATAAAGCAGTTTTAAGATCGGATTTTGTATAAGGTTTAACAATTACTTCTGCTAGATACTTGTTTTTAACTTTTGAAATTAATCCGGGAGTAAATGATTCAAAAATACAAATGAACTGACTGCTGCATTTTTTTCTGATCTCTGCTATTGCAGAAAGAAAATCAATTTTACCCTTAAGTTTTTCATGAACAATAATTATTTCAGGTTTTAACTTAACTGCTTTTTTAACTGAATCCGTTCCTGAAGAAGATGTAGTAATATTCTTGGCGCCAAAATCTTTTACTACTCTGGTTATGTTTTTAGATTCGGAATCATCACCACAAACAACCAGAACAGCCGGTCGATGCTTTTTTGTACTTTTACTATTCATTAAGGATTGGAACAGTGTAACTGACTTTTTTCATTAAATATAATTTTGAAATAACAGGATGTTATCCTGCATTAAATTTAATCGACAAATAGTTCTTTTCAAAAAAATATTTGACGGGAATTAATTTAAAATTCTCAACTCAAATACATTGCTCAGTGCAGTAGTAATCTAAAGAAATGAATGTTTGTGGGCAGGCAGAGTAAAAATAAATTTCGTTCCTTTTCCTGGTTCACTTTCAACATAAATTTCACCCTGATGTTTTTGAACCAGATCTTTGCAAATAATCAGTCCAAGTCCGCTTCCGCTTTCCTGTTCAGTGCCCGGAGTTGTATACTGTTTATCTATTCTGAACAGAAATTTTAGATGTTCCTTTTTAATTCCAACGCCTGAGTCAGCTACAATCACACTTAATTTACTGCCATTATTTTGTGAAGAGACAGAGACCGTTCCACCCGGTAAGGTAAATTTTATTGCATTGGTAACCAGGTTTAATAAAATAGAGTTCAGCATATTTGTGTCTGCATATACAGAAACATTTTCATTAACATCGTTTACTAATACCATCTTTTTATTGTCAGCAGTTCCCTGCAGAAGGCTGAATGCGTAATCAACCTCCTCTTTCAAATTACACTGTGCTGGATGGAATTCTATTTTTCCGGTTTGAATTCTTGACCACTGTAATAAGTTTTGCAAAAGACTGTAAAGGTTCTTGGTTGTATTTTGTATATGACCGGTAAATGTTTTGATCTCATCACGGGTCAGGTTTTCATACTCATCCTTCAGAACTGAAGAAAAACCAAGCAGACCCTGGAAAGGACTTTTCAGATCATGAGATATTATAGAAAAGAATTTATCTTTTGCTGCATTTAATTCTTTAAGTTCTTCGGAATATTTTCTTACCGCTTCTTCGGCAGCGATTCTTTCGGAGATTTCTCTTGCAAAAACTGCAAGACCCTGTTTTGACGGGTAAATGTTAAATTCAAAATATTCCCGCTTATTATTTTGATTCACATCAATCACAATATTAACAGGTTTCCTGTCTTTCAAAACCGATTTTAATGATGGCAGTATTTTGCTGCTGTTGATTTTGGGGAATAAAACATCGGCAGATTTGCCCAATGCATCCACAGAATTTATTCCTGAAGCTTTTTCTGTTGCTTTATTCCAGTAAGTGAAACATAAATCCGTATCGAGTGCAAAAAACATATCTGTAAAACTTTCAGCAAGTTCTTTGTACCTCTCCTTACTTTCCTGAAGTGATTGTTCAACTTTTTTCCGTTGAGTAATATCAGTAAATACACCAAAACAGCCAATATAATTTCCGGCAGTATCAAACAAAGGTCTTGGTGATATTATTACAAAAATTTCATCACCATTTTTTCTTTTGATAATTCTTTCTATGGTTTGAATTTGAGGCTGCTCGCCGACAGTATAAATTTTAAAGCAGTCTTTCAACTCTGATTCTTTACCTAATAATTCTTCCGGTTCACAACCAAGCATATCACAAAAACGATAATTAATAAAACTGTAATTACCTTCAACATCTACAACTGCCAGACCTTCGTTCATAGTTTCTACAAGTACCCGGTATTTTTGTTCACTTGCTTTCAATTCCGAGGTCCTGACAACAATTTCATTTTCAAGTTTTGAAAAGTATTGTCGTTGAGCTGCGTATCTATACAAACCAAAAGAGACATAACCAGCGGCTCCGAATAATAATAACAAGAACCAGAACTGCCTGTAAAAAGGCTGACTGATTGTTATCTCAGCAGAGATTAATTCTTCGCTCCAGTATCCATTACCGTTACGGGCCTTAATGTGCAGCCTGTAAGTACCAGGGCTTAGATTAGTATAACGCATAGGACTTGGGCCATTATCGTAAACTTCTATCCACTCTTCATCAAAAGGTTCGAGTTTTATTTGAAAATTGATTGAGCTTTCATCTATAAATGAAATTCCTCTGAAATAAAAATAAAGCGTGTTTTCACTGCTTGGTAAGGTAATATTCTCAGTTAATGAATACCTTTCATCTCCTTCACCTTCGAAGTAAAGTAATTTTGGTACAGGAATAAATTCAGGGTATGTATCATATTCCTCCTCGTAACAGGATACACCATTGTCCGTTCCAATCCATACTTTACCTTGAATATCAATATAGCCTGCTGACCGGTTTGTTTCATTTCCTGCAAGTCCGTTTTTAATTGTGAACTGCCTCAGAGTTTTTAAATTCCATTTATAAACGCCCTGGTTAGTTCCTATCCAGTAGTTATTTTTTTTATCCTGCCTGATAAAATAAACCGGAGTATTAATTTTATCTTTTAACGGAGTGAACGGAACAATTGAATCATTGACTAATTCATACACGCCTTTAAAATGACTAATAAGAATTCTGTTCTTATCATCTTTGTATACTGAATAAGTATTACTCAATTCATAGTTTCCCGGATAGTAAATTGTTTTTAACAGTTTAAAATTTGTAGGATCAATAATTCTTAGTCCTGATCCTGATAAATAAAGTAAGCCGTTAAAATTTTGAATTTTCCTGTAGCTCGTTTTATTGATAACAATTGAGGGAACATTTTGAAATTTTCCATTTCGTAAAATGAAAATACCATTTGTTGTTGCTATCCATAACAGCCCGTTATCATCAAATGTGATTGAATTTACATTGGTATTAAATTCAGGGATGAACCACCGGATATTTCCTTTCGCATCAATTTTTCCCACACCGTATTGCGCAGATGCACACCATAAATTTCCTTCAGAATCTTTGACCAGATCATTTACCCGGACATGCATAAAGGTGTTTTGGGTATTCTCTCTCAAATCAATTTTTTTAAACTGATGATCTGAAAAAAAAGTTATACCTGTATTATGACCAAATACAAAAGTACCGTCATTTAACTGTTCGATCGAAACTACTTCATCTTCAAGAAGACCGGCTAACCTGTTATAATTTTTAAACCGCATTGAACTGATTTTATCAAGACCCCTGCCGTATGAAATCCAGACATTGTCCTCACGGTCAATAAAGATTGAATGTGCACCGGCACTTATAAATCCGTTCTCTCTTCCAAGCTCAACACGTTTGCCGGTATTTTCATCAATAAAAAATTTTGCCGAGCTATTACCAAAATAAATCCGGCCTCTTCTGTCTGTTAAAAATACCGGTCTTTCAAAAAATGTAAGCCATCTTAATTTTAATTCAGTAAGCATTGTTCTGTGCTTATAATCCTTTAATGAGCCAACACCGTCTTCGGTAAAAGTTAAAATAGTTTCAGTATTGTTTTCTTTTTTTACCAGCAAAGCAAAAGTGTTTTTAGATTTAGTTCCAAGAATTTCATTAATCGTATTATCAAATTTGTTTCCATCGAAAACAGAGTAACCATTCCCGGTGCTTAGATATACTTTATTTTCATATGAAGTGATATTGTTTATTTGATTATCCGGCAGTCCATCTTTAGCGGTCAGTTTTTTCCAGTGTGTATTCTGATAAATAAATAGCCCCTGATCAGTTCCCAGGCACAAAATCAATTCGCCATTCATTCTTACAGGTTCAAATGCAGTAACGCCAAGTTTTACTTCATTTGGGAAGCTGACAAAATTCCAGGTGACATTATTGTAGTACGCAATTGAATCAAACGGACTGAAGGGTATTGCCCAAATTTTATTTTCATCATCTTTTACAACCCTGAAGTATCTTTTTGCAGGCAAACCATTTTTTTCGTTATAATTTGTCCAGGCTGAACCATCATAACGTGAAATTCCTGAAAGTGTTGCGAACCACATATTCCCTTCGGAATCCTGGGTAATATCATATACCCCGTTGTCCGGTAATCCATTTTCTACAGAGTATTTTTGAATATTAAAACTCTGAGCAAATGCTTTTGTCAGGAGGAATAATGCTATGACGACAAATAGCTTTGAAATTTTGGGCAACACGTTTTTTCTATTTATGATGATTATATAATTAGTTATATGCTGTTATCGGTAGTTGTATTAACAGAGCTATCAACCATACCTTTTACATCCGAGGTCGAAGAGGATTTATTAAACAATTCATTTGTTCGTCTTTCAGATTCAATTTTTTTCATAAACATTTTTATTCTGTCAAACGTTGAACGGATTTCCATTGGTTTAAGCAGATAATCTGAAATACCAAGACTTAGTAATTTTGAAATAACTTCTTTATCACTTATTGCTGAAAGAACAATTACCGGAAGGTTTTGATATGCCGGAGTTTTACGAAGTATTTCCAGTAATTCATCACCGCTTAGTTCCGGCATACTGATATCCATCAACATAAAATCAGGACGAAATTTTTGTAAAACATCCAGTGCCTTTTTTCCGTTTTCTGCTTCAGAGACCTGGCATTGCAGCCTTCCTTCAAGTATCCTTCTCAGAAACAATCGGATAGTCTGGTCATCATCTACAATTAGAGCGTTCATTTAACTTTTACTTTCTAAAAAAAATTTAATTGTTTAAATGCATAGCTTTATTTATAGGAATTTTAAAGCCGAACTTTGAACCCTTTCCGACTTCACTTTTAACCCATGTATGACCGCCATGCGTTTCTACAATCATTTTTACAACCCACAATCCTAAACCGGTACTAACTTCATCGCCGGTTGGTTTAGCAGATAGTCTTGCCCCTTTTTGAAATGCTCTTGTCACATCTTCTGATGTCAGTCCCGGTCCCTCATCAGATACTTCAACATAAACAGAAAAAGCATCTTTATAACATTTAATATCTATGTGTGATCCTTCTGGTGAGTATTTAACTGCATTGTCAATCAGGTTATCTATTGCTTCAATTATTTTATCCATATCCATCCAAATTTCCGGGATGGTATGATCGATATTAATTATAAAATCCTGACCTTTTAATTTTGCTTTTGCAACGTTGTTTTTAATGCAATGGTTTATTGCTGAATTAAGTGATCCGTATTTAAACTCTGATTCAAATCCATTGGATTCGTGAAAAATACTTGTGCTGATTACGGTTGATAATTTTATGATTCTATCTGCAGCGCTGAGTATTGTGCTCATTATTTCCCGTTGTTCCTGCAGGCTCAGGTCATAAGTTTCAAGCAGATTCACAAAACTTTTTATAGCAGAGGCAGGATTTTTAACATCGTGAATGTACATCGCAAAAAGTTCTTCCTTCCTGCGGTGGAGTTCTTCTATGTTTTCAAGTTTTTCCTCTAAAATTCTTTTGGCTTTTTCCAGATCGGCATTAATGGCTTCGAGTTCATTTGCACGGATGTTTAAATGTGAAATTGACTTTTGTAGTTTTTCAATTTTTTCTTTGAGCGTTACAATTTCATTTTGTCTGTCTTTTGAAATTGAGTTCAATAATTTTTCATCGACAAGAGGTTCGTTAGTGGTTTTAACTTTTGTATGAATGTAATTGATTACAAACATTAGAAGTATAAATGCAATGAAGATGATGACAATTTCCATAAAGAATTATTTCCCGACGACCTTATCCCTTAAATATTTATTTGAAGTCTCCCATACCATTTCATTATCGAAAGATTACAGGAAAAAGTTGAAGAAAACCTTTAATTATTTTGTAATCGTTCAGTTTTACAGATCAGAAACCAGAAAATGGCTACAATTTTTTTCCTGTTTTAAGGATCGGATAGTTACTTTTTACAACCTATCATAACCATAGATTTTCCATATCAAAAATCGTGACATTGCTGTCACAAACTTTTCCTGGCCCATTTCTTCTAAACATTTGCTCAATATCAACCGATAATAAACTGGTTTTATTTATCAATTTTAACAGGGAGGAAAATCATGAGCAGGGATGGCAACTACTTTAATACGGTTTTAACAGCACTTTTCATATTTATCATAACCATTTCAATTTTTCCAAATCACCAGCCGGAAAGAGAAATTAAAGCAAATACTACCGGTGATGAAGAATATCTTGCCTTCGCCGAAACAATGCCTACACCTGTTGGCGGAATGGAAGCTTTAATGAAACTGATTTCATACCCAAGTATAGCAAAGAAAGCTGGCGTTCAGGGAAAAGTTTTTCTACTGGCTTATATAAATGAAAACGGTGGTGTTGATGATGTGAAAGTCGTTAAAGGAATTGGCGCCGGATGTGACGAAGCTGCGATTGATGCCGTTAAAAAAAGTAAATTCAACCCCGGCAAAAACAAGGGACTTCCTGTTAAAGTGAAACTTTCGTTAACTATTAATTTTAAACTAAGCTAATGTGATTTTATAAAGAGCATATTATTTGCGGGGAGTTATGACCTTATTCAAACGACTTAAATTTGTAACTAAAATACAGGCTGGTTTTTTCTTCATTGCAGTGATTTCTACAGTCATTGTTGTAAATGATTATATCCAGTTAAACAAAACTTCCGGCTTAAAAGACCAGATTTTTTCTGATTACA
>JAEXTA010000171.1 GCA_023453665.1 Bacteroidota bacterium
GCTTATTGATATATCACAGCAGAAGGCACTTGAACATCAAACCCTAATTGCTCTTGAAAAAGAAAAAGAACTTAACGAAATGAAAACCAATTTTATTTCAATGACATCACACGAATTCAGAACTCCATTGACATCTATTTTATCTTCTGCTGATCTTCTTGAAATGTATGCCGGTAAATGGAATAGTGATAAATCTGAAGCTCATATTAAAAAAATTCAAAATTCAGTTTTATTCATGACAGACCTTCTTGATAAAGTATTAACGATAAGCAGAAGCGAACGCGGTCTGTTTTCATATTCGCCGCAGGTGTTTAACCTCGAATCGTTATGCAGGGAAATCGTGGAAGAATCAAAAAACATTCTTACTTCCGGTCATAACATGACTTATGAATTTTTGACGGTTGAAAAGAATGTTTGCGCTGATCCCAAACTTATAAGTCACATACTTAACAATCTTATTACCAATGCAATTAAATACTCTCCCGAAGGCGGTCAAATAAACTTTATTGTTAATATGATTGATAACAAACTCAGGTTTGTAGTTTCAGATAACGGTATTGGAATTCCGGCAGATGAAATTCACCGTCTTTACGAACCATTCTACCGTGGAAGAAATTCGCGTAAAATAAAAGGCAGCGGACTTGGATTGAGCATTGTTAAAAAAGCAGTGGATCTGCACAACGGTGAAATATCGGTTAAAAGTGAATTCAATAAAGGCACAGAGATTATTGTAGAATTAAATTGCGAAAAAGAATTATCTGAAGAAACTGGTTTTCTCAATCAGCAAGGGAGCGAAATAAATTGACTAAAATCCTGATAATCGAAGATGATATTTATATACGCGAAAATTTTTCTGAGATTTTTATTGAGAATGGTTATGATGTTGTAACTGCTTCTGACGGCAATGAAGGCATTGAAGCAGCAAAAAAAATAATTCCTGATCTTATTTTATGTGATATAATGATGGAAGGTGTTGATGGTTACCGGGTTAAAGAAGCCGTTTCATTACACAAGCCTACATCATCAGTTCCGTTTATTTTTATTTCGGCTAAGTCAGATTTAAAGGATATCCGTGACGGTTTATCACTTGGCGCTGATGACTATATAACAAAACCGGTTTCAGCGAAAGACCTGCTTAAATCTGTACAGGGACGACTTAAAAGGATTGAAGAGCTTCAACACAGAACCGAAGAAAGTCCAATGAAAAAACCAGTCGTTAAAAAAGAAAAAATTCTGGTTAAAACATCGGGCAATACTGATCTGCTAAATATTAATGAAATTGTACTGATCTCAGCTTCAGGTGATTATTCCTCTGTTTTTACTTCTTCATCAAAAAAATTATTATTGAAAAGATCACTGCGTAACTGGGAAGAAAATCTTGACGATAAAATATTTCTCAGAATTCACCGGAACAAAATCATAAATATTAATTTTATTGAAAAGATCGAACCTCTGTTTAAAGGAGCTTTCGCCGCAAAACTGAAACACTATCCGGATATGATTCACTTCAGCCAGAGATGTTCAGTTAAAATTAAAAAGATGTTATCACTTGACTGACCTGCTCTGAATTCTGCGTTCATCTCCTGACTTACGGCGTTTACCGACCGTTTACTGCATCCACTGAAAAAAAATACAGAAGATAAAATTTACACCGATTATTTGTCAGTAGAACGACATGGTGAAGAAATGAATGATCTGGTACTGGTTGTAGAAGATGAAGTTGATGTACTAAACAATATTGAAGAAATCCTGGTGAATCAGAACTATCGTGTGCTTTTGTCAGCAACATCTGAAGCGGCTATTGAAGCGGCTAAACTTCATCAGCCGGACATTGTTATTTCAGACATTATGATGCCGGGACTGAGCGGATATGATCTGCTCAATTACTTCAGAAGAAACCCGGAACTTTCAAATATTCCATTTGTTTTTCTTACCTCTAAGACTTCCGATGAAGAACTGAGATACGCTATGAACCTTGGTGCCGATGACTATTTAAAGAAACCTTTCAGAGCAACAGATCTTGTCAAATCGATAAGAACAAGGATTGAACGTAAAAGAAAGATTAACGACACAATTGATAAGGTCAGGAACAGTTTTGCTGCAGCAGTGCCGCATGATCTGAGAACTCCTCTTATCCCTTTGATCGGGTACTCTGAAATGATAATCGATGACTTAAACAATTTTACCCGCGATGAAATTAAAAATTATGCTGAATGTATCCGTTCGGGAGCTATGAATCTGCATAACAAAATTGAAAGGTTCATTTTGCTTGCCTCAGTTCAGTCGGAATTAAAAGACAGGGAACGTGTTAAATCATTACGAAATATTTCAAACTATTTATCGATTGAAGCAGTCCAGGAAATTATTCTAAAAATTTCAAATCAGTTCGGCAGAACTTCAGATTTGAAAATGAAATTACCTATTGGTGGTTTTTCAGTAAAGATGAATGATTACTATTTCAATATTTCAGTTTCAGAAATTATTGATAACGCATTCAAGTTTTCAGATCCCGGAAGCGCCATAAATGTTGATTCAGTTTTGGAAGATGATTTTGTGAAGATAGAAGTGCTTAATTCGGGTTACACACTTACAGATGAACAGATAGCAAACATTAACATTTTTGTACAGCATCACTACAACTACTTTCCTAAAAACGGTATTGGTATCGGTTTATATATGGTGAAAGAAGTTATGAAATCTTTTAACGGAAGCATCACTATTGAAAGTTTACCCGGCAAAGTTGTAAAAGTTACACTTAGAATTCCGGCAGCAAAAAATTAAACAGATAAAAGGAGAGACAATGAACATAAATCAATCAGGGAAAAATGAATATGACGAACTTCTTCAACTCGTCAGTTTTAATCTTGATGAAGAAGAGTACGGAGTAGACATTCTTAAAGTGCGGGAAATCAACAAGATGCTTCCAATCACAAAAATACCTAATTCGCCATCGTATGTAGAAGGTGTAATAAATCTGAGAGGTAGAATTATTCCGGTCGTAAACCTGCGGAATAAAATGCAGCTCACTTGCAAAGAAAATGATAAACATACCAGGATCATTGTGGTTGACCTTGGAAGTAAAACAATAGGATTTATAGTTGACAGGGTGAGTGAAGTGTTACGGGTTCCTAAAAGTTTAATGGAAGAACCGCCGGAATTTGTAATGAATATTGATTCAAAATTTATTACAGCGGTAGGCAAACTTGAAGACCGCCTGCTAATTCTGCTTGACCTTAACAAAGTACTTTTAGCAGAAGATGAAATTATGATTCAGGAAGTTGCTGCATAATTAGTGGAATACAAATAAAAGTTTCATATAACACATAAGGAGAGAAGATCATGAATTGGTTCTATAATCTAAAAATAGCTAATAAACTTTTACTGAGTTTTATGTTAGTCGCTGTAATAGCAGGAGTTATTGGCTATATAGGAATTTCAAATATAAGTGAAATAGAAGTCAGCGATACTGAAATGTATGAAAACATGACGGTTCCGATTGCCCAGATGTCTGAAATATCCACTTATTTCCAGAGAATGCGTGTCAATACCCGGGAAGTTGTGATGGCACAAACCGATAGTGAGATCGAAAATTTTACAAAGAGAATTCAGACATACCGGGACTCAATTGATGCGATAGCAAAAAGATTTGAAGAAAGAATTATTTCAGATGAAATGAAAAATCTGTGGGGAAATTTTATTTCAGCAAGAAAAGAATACGGTGAAGACCTTAATCATTTTTTTGCATTAGCCAGGGAAAACCGCGATGCTGAAGCAATGGCTTTCATAAATGGTGATTTTGGTACGAGTGCGCGGGCAGAGATGAACATAATTAAAGATATTATAGATATGAAAAATCGTGATGCATCTGCTAAGTCTGATGCGAATACAGCTCTTGCAAAAACCGCAACAACAACCATGCTGATCATAATGGGTGTAGGTATTTTTCTGGCGGTAGCTTTAGGTTTCTTTATATCACGCATCATTTCAAACCCGCTCAAAAATTTAGCCCACATTGCAGATAAACTCGCTTTAGGAGAAGTTAATGTATCAGTTGAAGCAAAAACCAAAGATGAACTTGGTGATCTCGAACGTTCATTTGCTTTAATGATTGATAATACAAAAACAAATGCTGCTGCTGCTGACAAAATCGCACAAGGCGACACATCAGTTGAAATAAAAGCAAAATCAGAAAAAGATGTACTCTCAAACAGTATGATAAAGGTAGTTGAAAGTATAAGGAGTGTTATTGCAGAAGCAGTTATGCTTAGCCAGGCAGGAATAGAAGGGCAATTATCAACCCGTGGTAACGCGGCAAAATTTCAAGGCGGGTATAAAGATATAGTTGAAGGATTTAACAGTGTACTTGATGCTGTTATACTTCCCATCCAGGATGGTGCAAGAGTACTCGAAGTAATGGCTACGGGTGATCTTACAGTAAGAGTAACAAAAGAGTATAAAGGACAACATCAGAACATTAAGAACAGTATAAACAAAATGGGTGAATCAATCGGCGCAGTAATAAGTGATGTGGCAGAAGCAGTAGCAGCGGCAGCAAGTGCAAGCACACAAATTTCATCCAGCACAGAAGAAATGGCAGCAGGTGCACAGGAACAAAGTTCACAGGCTAACGAAGTGGCAGCTGCAGTTGAACAAATGACAACAACAATATTACAGTCTTCAAAACACGCAAGCTCTACTGCACAGACAGCTAAAAGTGCAGGAACGTACGCACGTGAAGGCGGTAAAGTTGTAAAAGACACAATAAGCGGAATGGGCAAAATAGATGAAGTAGTAAATTCAGCGGCAGTAACGGTAAGGGAATTGGGCAAGAGCAGTGATCAGATAGGTGAGATTGTCCAGGTAATCGATGAAATAGCAGATCAGACGAATCTTCTTGCATTAAATGCAGCAATAGAGGCAGCAAGGGCTGGGGAACAGGGAAGAGGCTTTGCTGTAGTTGCAGACGAAGTACGTAAACTGGCAGAACGTACAACAAAAGCAACCAAAGAAATAGCAGGAATGATAAAGAAGATACAGGTTGATACGAGCGGTGCAGTTGAATCAATTGGTCGGGGGACAGAAGAAGTAGCAAAAGGCAGAGAACTTGCTACCAGAGCAGGGGAGTCCCTCGAACAAATCATTAAAGGTGCAGAAGAAGTTGTTGATCTTGCAACACAGGTTGCATCAGCAAGTGAGGAACAATCCAGTGCTGCAGAACAGATCAGTAAGAACATTGAAGCGATAAGCAGTGTGACACAACAAAGTGCGGCAGGTACACAGCAGATTGCGCGCGCGGCAGAAGATCTGAACAGGCTTACGGAAAATCTTCAGTCACTTATAAATAAGTTTAAGATTGACGATAAAAAAGGCAGTCCGCGTTACGGTGTAAGACAGAATGGTAAAATAGTGGAAGTATAAAAAGTCTCTCCTCACATTCACTAACCGGATGGAAGAAATTTCATCCGGTTTTTTTATTTCCTTTTCAAAACAATGACTGAGACAAGTTAAAAACTTTTGATGTATGCGGAAGGAACGCTTTAAAATAAATAATCCCGGGACCTGCCTACCGGGAATATTTATCTCCTCTGACCTAACGATATTCACTTTACATTACTATCGTATCACTTCTAAAACAATTCAATCTGGTTCAAAAAACAATCAAACATTAATTATCAATATCGTTAATCTATTATCGGTTAAACTTTTTGAGTTTTATAGAGAAGATTTAATGATTGTTGTGTAGAAGTTATTCTACAAAAGATTAATGATCGCCTTCAACAGGTTCAAGCATCATAACCGCGGGCGGAAACGTTCTGTGGACTTCAGAATTATGCGAGAATATTTTTAACGGATCAAACGGAAAACTGTCGGGAATACGCAGAAAATAATACTGGTAATGATGAAGTTTATGATTATCCTTAAAAAGAGCCATTCCTGAAGGGCGGTTTAATTGTTCAAATAAAACACGGAATTCAGTCCTCAGGTTTTTTTCAGAACCCCGTTCGGTTTGTTTATGTGTGAATTTAATAGAGTACCAGTTCATAGCATACTTTGAAAATACCTTATTATCGAAAAAGTATGCTGAAAGTTTACTGCGGGAAATCAGAAAAGCAAAAACATTTTGCCAAGCACAAACAGGACAATTGCAATGCCGATTATTCGTAATAATGTTTCTAGTTTAGGGTTCATCTGTCAATTTTTTTTGAGGTAAGATAAAAGAAAATTCCAAATAAGTATAACCAAAAAAAATGTGTTTGAAAGAAAGAAGGAGGTTATAGTAGAGGCTGAGGCTGAGGCTGAGGTGGGGTGAGGATTGGAATTTTTTTATCTGTTTATTTTTTTGCCGTTAATCTGTAATCCAATAAACTGTTTGAGCTTTTAGCATTATTACATTAAGTTGCCAATAACAAATAAACACAATTCTTAATGCCTTTATCCTGGAATGAAATAAAAGCCCGTGCTGTAAAATTCTCTAAAGAATGGGAAAATGAAACGGATGAATCTGCCGAATCCCAATCTTTTATTAATGATTTCTTTAATGTATTCGGCATTACAAGAAGGCGTGTTGCCAGTTTCGAAAAAAGAATTAAAAAAATAGATGGCAAAGATGGTTTTATTGATATGCTCTGGAAAGGCGTTATTCTTATTGAGCATAAGTCAAGGGGTAAAAGCTTAGATAAAGCTCATCAACAGGCAGTAGATTATTTCCCCGGTTTAAAAGAAGAAGAACTTCCGCGGTACATACTTGTATGCGATTTCCAAACATTCCGGCTTTATGATCTTGATGAGGATAAACAGCACGATTTTGTTTTACGCGACCTCGTTAAAAATGTAAAACTGTTCAATGTTATTGCCGGATATCACGGTACCAAATTCAAGCCCGAAGACCCCGTAAACATTGAAGCTGCTGAAAAGATCGGCAAGCTTCACGATAAACTAAAAACGGTTGGGTATGATGGTCATCAACTTGAAGTTTACTTAGTCAGAATTGTTTTCTGTCTCTTTGCCGATGATACAAACATATTCAACAAAGGAATATTTGAAGAATATGTCAGACGAAATACAAAAGAAGACGGAAGCGATTTAGCTGCACACCTCGCAAATCTTTTTCATATTCTTAATCAGCATGAGGATTATCGTCTAACAAATCTGGATGAAAGCTTACAGGAATTCCCGTATGTAAACGGAAAATTATTCGAGGAAAGTATTCCTCCTGCTTCGTTTGATAGTGAAATGAGGAAGCTTTTACTCGATTGCTGCCAGCTTAACTGGAGTAAAATTTCTCCGGCAATTTTCGGCTCAATGTTTCAGGCAGTGATGAACCCTGAAGAACGCAGGAATCTTGGCGCACACTACACATCAGAAAAAAATATTCTTAAAGTAATTAAACCTTTGTTCCTTGATGAACTATCGAATGAATTTGAAACTATAAAGAACAATAAAAAGAAACTTATCGAATTTCATAAAAAACTTTCCGCGTTAAAGTTTCTTGATCCTGCCTGCGGCTGCGGTAACTTTTTGGTAATAACTTACAGAGAGTTACGATTACTTGAAATTGAAATTCTCAGAAAACTTTATGATCCTAATAAACCGCAGTTCAATATTAAAGAAATAGTCTGGATTGACATTGATCAGTTTTACGGAATTGAAATAGAAGAATGGCCTGCGCGTATTTCCGAAGTTGCAATGTGGCTCATAGACCACCAGATGAATATGAAAGTAAGCGAAGAATTCGGAGAGTATTATGTGCGGCTGCCCTTAAAGAAAGCAGCGAATATAATATGTGATAATGCTCTTAGAATTGAATGGGGAAGTATCATCGTTAAAAATGAAATTGATATTTCTGCTGATGTAACAAACATTATAAAAGTAAACGAACCAACAGCACATTACAATACTGTTAATGTTTATACAAAAGAAGTTAATGTTATTGAAGCAGTGACAGATAAAAAACCTGTATCAGATAAAACAACATTTGATTACATCCTTGGTAATCCTCCGTTTGTTGGAAAACATTTACAAAATGAACAACAGAAAACAGATATAGCAAATATATTCAGTGGAATAAAAGGGGCGGGTGTTCTTGACTATGTTACTTGCTGGTACATAAAGGCGGCAAGACTAATACAGAATACAAATACAAAAGTTGCTTTTGTAAGTACTAATAGTATTTCTCAAGGTGAACAGCCAGGAATCTTATGGAATGTTTTATTTAATCATTATGGAATTAAAATTCATTTTGCACACAGAACATTTAAATGGTCCAATGAAGCAAGAGGTAAAGCCGCAGTACATGTTGTAATTATTGGCTTTGCAAATTATGATACAAATGAAAAATATTTATTTGAGTATGAGGATGTTAAATCTGAACCACACTTAAGGAAAATCGAAAACATTAATCCTTATTTAGTAAACTTTAAGAATATTTTATTAAAAGGTAGAAGTAATCCTGTTTGTAAAGTCCCATCAATGAATTGGGGGAGTAAACCAGTTGATGATGGTAATTTGTTGTTTACAGAATACGAGAAAAATATATTCATTAAGCTTGAGCCAGGATCAAAAAAATATTTTAAACCGTTAATATCAGCAAGTGAATTTTTAAAGGGTGAAAAAAGATGGTGTCTTTGGTTAAATGAGATAGAACCAGGGAAACTTAAAGAATTAAAACTTGTATTAGAGAGGATAGAAAATGTTAAAAATTTTAGATTGGCTAGTAAGAAAAAACATACTCAGGAAGCAGCAAAATATCCAGCCTTATTTGCTGAATTGCGCCAACCGATTAGCGATTATATTTTCTTTCCACTAACAACATCTGAACATAGGAAATATATCCCAATAGACTTTTTCTCTAAAGATTATATCATTAACAATTCTGCAAGTTATATACCTGATGCCACGAGATATCATTTCGGAATACTGACATCAGAAATGCATATGGCTTGGGTAAAACAAGTTTGTGGCAGATTAAAAAGTGACTTCAGATACTCGAATGACATCGTTTACAACAACTTCCCCTGGCCCGAAAATCCAACCTCTAAACAAATCAAAACAGTAGAAGAAAAAGCACAAAAAGTTTTAGAAACAAGAAAAGAATTTCCTGACAGCAGTCTAGCAGATTTAAATGATCCGTTGACAAAGCCCCCTGCATTACTAAAAGCACATCAGGAATTAGACA
>JAEXTA010000193.1 GCA_023453665.1 Bacteroidota bacterium
TCTTCCCGAATCCATATTTCGGCAGCAGCAGTCTTGAAGCAGGAGGAACAGAGAGAATAGTAAGACTGACAAACCTTCCGCAGAATGTGATATTGAGGATATATTCACTTGCCGGAGGGTTCATAAAAAGAATAGACAAAGAGACTCCATCACCGTGGCTGGATTGGGATTTGCGGAATGAAGAAGGAAGTCTCTTAGGCAGCGGAATATATTTACTTTATCTTGATATGCCGGGGATAGGAACAAAGATATTAAAACTTGCAGTAGTTCAGAGTAATTAGAAATAATTAGTTCCAAAAAAAGGAGAACTAAAATGAAAAGGGCGCTTTATTTTACGGGGATTATACTATTACTCCAGTCATATTTATTTGTGATGGACCTTCAGGGACAAACAGAAAAAAAACGTACACAAAAAATCTTCACTAATGATCATTACAAATACATATCCATAAATGAAGTATTGATGTGGGTATCAAATAATGGAGATGGCTCACACGATCCAAGAACAGATGGCAATGGATTTTACTGGCCTGGAGGAGAGTTTGCAACAAAATCGGCAATCTTTGAAGATGGGCTTGTATATGGAGGAAAAGTAAACGGACAGATACGAGTCAATGGTAATACATATCGACAAGGCTTACAAGCAGGTAAAATAATATCACCGGGGGTAGCAGACGATCCAACATTATCTAAGTACAGAGTATACAGAATCAGAAGAGACTGGGAAACACTTCCGCCTGGACAATTAAGGGAAGAACTTGAAAAAGATTATAATGAATGGCCGGTAGAAGATGGAGCTCCGTGGGAAGATGTAGATGGAGATGGAATATTTTCAAGAGGCACAGATAAACCAAAGTTTGACGGCGATGAAGTGTTATGGTATGTAGCAAATGATCTTGATTCTTCACGCACACACTTTACGTATGGTTCTGAACCTGTTGGACTGGAATTTCAAACAACCATTTATGGCTTATTCTCAGACAGTTCATCCGTATTCGGAAATGTTGTTTTCAAAAAATATAAGATTATCAATAAGAGTGAAGATGTAATAAGTGAATTATACTTGACTTACTTTGCTGATGTTGATCTTGGTGATGCCAGTGATGATTACATTGGATTTGATACAACATTACAATTAGGATATACTTATAATGGCGATAATGATGACGGAGGAGGAGGGGGCAATTCGTATGGTTTTGCACCGCCGGCAGTAGGGCATATGATATTACAATCACCTGCTGTTATTTCAAATATGTTTGACAGTGCATACTTCAATGGTCGATGGAACAAAGGATATAAAAACATAAAAATGAATGCTACCGGAATTAATCTGAAAAACTCCGGCGGCGGTATTTATCCCAGGGATGTCAACCAGGGAGTTTATGAAGGTACATTAGAATGGTATAATTTAATGCGTGGATTAAATAATGATGGTGCTCAATTATTAGATCCTACAACCGGGCAATTTACTGTTTATCCGTTGTGTGGTGATCCCGTTAATCAAACAGGCTGGTATGAAGGAAACGGCTGGCCCGGAGGACCAAATCCGGCTGACAGAAGATTGCACACACCTGTTGGTCCATTAACAATGATGCCGAATGATACGATCGAAGTTGTTTATGCAATATTCATGTCTAAGGGTTCAAATAATATTAACAGTATAGCAAGATTGAAACAGGATGCTGCAGTTCTGAGGGAGATCTACACAACAGGATTTAATAACGCTCCCGAAATTGATAAATTAAACTGGCATGCATATACACAGGAAAATAAAATTCTTTTGTGGTGGTCTGATGAATCTGAATATTTTGATTTGGTCGATAAAAGGATCTCATATAAAAATCTTTCCGATTCAACATATACTTTTGAGGGTTATAAAATCTGGCAGTACAGTGATTCACTTGGAAATAATCCAACACTGGTAAAAATTTTCGATAAGCAGAATGATGTTTTTTTTGTTCGTGACTATGTGCTGATTGATGGAATACGGGAATATGTAACAGTTCTCAATTCACCCAACCATGGTTTAAAAAGATATTTTGAAATTGATCAGAGCGCAATAACACAAACCCAGCTTTATAATGGCAGCCCCTATTATTTCTCTGTCAATGCTTTCGCTTATTCCGAACACAGCTTCCCTAAAATCCTCGAGAGTATTCCGCAAATAAAGACGATCATTCCCGGTAGATCACCGATAGACAATTTAGTTACTTATGATTCAGGTGATACAATTACAATGCAGCAGACGTCCGGAAAAAGTGATATGAATGCAAAACTCTATGTCATTGATCCTACAGCATTGACGGGGGATAAGTATGAGTTGGAAATGCGGGATTCATCAGGACAATATTTCTATTCATTTTATAACAGAACAAAAAATGATACATTGATAAAAAAATCTTCTGACTATAATATTGAGCCTTTCGATAAAATAGCGCTGGATGGAATGTTACTGTTTGTTCAGATTAATGACTCGGTAAGAAATTCTTTCGCAGGCGGTCGAATAAAAGAAGTCATTGAATTAAAAGGACCCGGCGGAGTTCCTGTTTCTCAGCCTCAAAGCGTTTTTGGTGAATTAAATTCTACCGGTCAGTGGGAATTACAATCAATTGGTTTCAATGGCACTGTGGGCAACATGTCTGGTATGAATTACCGTAACAATATTGGAACAAGAGATTATGAAATAAGATTTACTGCCACTGGAAGTGAATACTACACAACAGGATATTCAGCAGCAAATCCAACCCTGTCTTCAAATCCAAAAGGAAAAGGCAGAGTGCCTTTTGAAATTTGGCAGATAGATCGTGAACCGGGATCAGTTCCAAAACGTTTAATGATCAAAACAGGAGATAATTATCCAGATAGTCCTAACCTGAGAGATACAACATGGTCACAAAATCCTGCAACAAAAATCTGGGAGAGTGTTTATTGTTATGAGGATAATAATGGTTACAATGAACCTCTTCCAAATTTTTCGGGGACTTCGAGTGCCGTCTCACATAGATTCGGACATCTTGCTATAGTCAGGTCTCTACCTGCCGAAGGTACCGTAATCCGCATCAACACCTATAAACCGCCGGTAACAGGTGACGTGTTTACAGCAGTAGCCACAGCAGCAACAAGAAATAATTTTGAGAATGCAAAACAGAATATTGATAAGATAACCATCTTCCCGAATCCATATTTCGGCAGCAGCAGTCTTGAAGCAGGAGGAACAGAGAGAATAGTAAGACTGACAAACCTTCCGCAGAATGTGATATTGAGGATATATTCACTTGCCGGAGTGTTCATAAAAAGAATAGACAAAGAGACTCCATCACCGTGGCTTGATTGGGATTTGCGTAAAGAAGACGGTAGTCTGGTAGGCAGCGGAATATATTTACTTTATCTTGATATGCCGGGGATAGGAACAAAGATATTAAAACTTGCTGTAGTTCAGAGTAATTAGAAATAATTAGTTCCAAAAAAAAGGAGAACTAAAATGAAAAGGGCGCTTTATTTTACGGGGATTATACTATTACTCCAGTCATATTTATTTGTGATGGACCTTCAGGGACAAACAGAAAAAAAACGCACACAAAAAATCACCACTAATGATCATTACAAATACATATCCATAAATGAAGTACTGATGTGGGTATCAAACAATGGAGATGGCTCACACGATCCAAGAACAGATGGAAATGGCTATTACTGGCCGACTGAAAACGGAAATAATACACCACCCGTTCCACCGAATTATAGAAAATCTGCAATCTTTGAAGATGGTTTAATGTATGGTGGAAAAGTAAATGGGCAGATAAGAGTAAACGGGAATACTCATCGTCAGGGGCTTCAAGCCGGAAAAATATTATCACCTGGAGTAGCGGATGATCCCTCATTATCTAAGTACAGAGTATACCGAATAAGGAAAGACTGGCAGTCTTACCCACCAGGACCAATAAGAGAAGAATTAGAAAAAGATTACACTGAATGGCCGGTAGAAGATGGAGCTCCATGGGAAGATGTAAACGGAGATGGAATATTTACGAGAGGTGTAGATAAACCAAAGTTCGAAGGAGATGAAGTATTGTGGTATGTATCAAATGACCTTGATACGGGCAGAACCAGTTTCACTTACGGCTCACCGCCAATGGGATTGGAATTTCAAACCACTACATATGGTTTCTTTGCGGACAGTTCGAGTTTGCTTGGCAATGTAGTATTTAAAAAATATAAGGTCATAAATAAAAATGACACCGCAATAACAGATATGTACTTCTCTTATTGGACGGATGATGATCTTGGAGATGCAAATGATGACTTTGTCGGATTTGACACTTCATTACAAATGGGATATACTTATAATGCAGATAATGACGACGGAGGTGGAACTGGTAATGCCTATGGTTTTGCACCTCCCGCTGTCGGGCATATCATAATACAATCACCCGTTGTACCATCAACGCTAAATGATAGCGGATTTTTTAATGGCAGGTGGCAAACCGGGTTTCGAAATCTCAGAATGAATGCAACTGGTCTGATCGTTAAATTATCTTTAATGTGGCCTCGTGATTGTCAGCAGGGCGTATATGATGGTAGCTTAGAATGGTACAATTTATTTCAGGGGTTACATAATCACGGCACTGAATTAATCGATCCAACAACATCAATACCAACAAAATATCCGCTTTGTGGTGATCCTGTTAATGGAGTTGGCTGGTACGAAGGTCAGGGCTGGCCAAACGGGTATTCGCCAGGTGATAGAAGGTTTCACATTCCTGTTGGTCCATTTAATATGTCTCCGGGCGATACACAGGAAGTAGTATTTGCAATACTCATTTCAAAAGGCACAGATAATATCAATAGCGTGGCGGAATTAAAACGCGATGCCGAAATTCTTAGAAAGGCATTTACAAATGGATTTGAGTTTACCAATCCCATAACAAACCCGGAGTTATATGCGTACCCGTCTGAAAACAGGATTGTATTATGGTGGAATGATGAGATAGAATCTTTTGATGAAACAGATTTGCGACTAATAAAATCAGGACTGACTGATACCACATACACTTTTGAAGGATATAAACTATGGCAGTATGAAGATGCATTAGGAACAAATCCAAAACTACTTGCTATTTATGATATTGAAAATGATGTTCAGCTTGTTAAGGATTATGCAATAGTAAATGGACTTAGAGAATACATAACTGTTTTATTCAGTCCTAACCTTGGGTTGAAACGATTTATAGAAATAAAAAATGATTCCATTAATCAAACTATTTTGGTGGATGGTAAACCATACTATTTCGGTATTTCGGCTTTTGCTTATTCAGGAAATAGCAATCCCAAAATAATTGAAAGTCAGGTAAATATTATACAAGTGATACCCGGTAAAAAGTCCATTGATTTAACCTATACTTATGAAGAGGGTGATACTATTTTTCTGTCTCAATCAATTGGAAATAGTGACATATCTGCGAAATTATATGTTGCCGTACCAACAGTTTTAACAGGTGATACTTATGAAGTACATATTACATCAGCAGGAAATACATATCAGTATGTTTTTATAAATAGCACAAGAAGCGATACATTGATTGAAAGCACACAGATTTACAATAAACCAGTCGTGAGCAATACAATACTTGATGGAATGAACTTAATTGTAGAAATTGATCCGGCTATATTTAATTCCGGTCAGAAAATAAAAGAAATTGTTGAAAAAAACGGACCCGCAGGAAATGATATAAATCCACCACTCTCTGTATTTGAATCACAAAATTCCACCAATCAGTGGCAGATTAAATCTGTAAGCTACAGTACAATTGGTGGAGGCAATTATACTGTTGGTGATTTGCAAAGTGTGAATTACAAGAGTCAATTATCAGATAAGGACTATGAGATCAGGTTCACAAATTCAGGTAGCGAATATTATACTACAGGTTATAGAGCAGCAAATCCGACTTTATCTTCCGACCCGAAAGGAAAAGGTAAGGTTCCATTTCAAGTATGGGAAATTAGCAGGAATAATTCTGAACCACCGAAAAGATTATTCATCAAAACAGCAGATGGTAATCCTTCAATCCGGGATACTTCCTGGAACAGAGATCTGGTTAATAATTATTGGGAAAGTATTTACACGTATGTTGGGACACAAGATTATCAAGAACCATTACCACTATTCTCAGGTACTTCGTTTAACTCGCAGCACAGGATTGGGAATTTTTGTTTTGTAGGAGAACTCCCCGAACCCGGTACTGTAATCCGCATCAACACATACAAACCACCGGTAACAGGTGATGTGTTTACAGCAGTAGCCACAGCACCAACAAGAAATAATTTTGAAAATGCAAAACAGAATATTGATAAGATAACCATCTTTCCGAATCCATATTTCGGCAGCAGCAGCCTTGAAGCAGGAGGAACAGAGAGAATAGTAAGACTGACAAACCTTCCACAGAATGTGATAGTAAGGATATATTCACTTGCCGGAGTGTTTATAAAAAGAATAGACAAAGAAACTCCATCACCGTGGCTGGATTGGGATTTGCGGAATGAAGAAGGAAGTCTAGTAGGCAGCGGAATATATTTACTTTATCTTGATATGCCGGGGATAGGAACAAAGATATTAAAACTTGCAGTAGTTCAGAGTAATTAAGAAATTCATTCGGCTATAATAAATAGTAAAAAAATATCATCAGCTTTAGTTATTTTTCGCAAGTATAATTAAAATACACTGTGAAAAATATTCTTGAATACATACTCTTCATATTCCTTGCTCAGTTTTATTCATTGCTTGGATTAAGAATCGCCAGAAGATTTACTTCGGTCATATCATTATTTTTCTTTTACATAATCCCCATAAGAAAAAAAACAGTTATTGAAAATCTTACAAATGCATTTCCTGATTATTCAGCGAAGCAGATTAAAAATATTGCGTATCAAAGCTACAGGAGTTTTGCTATTGCCTTAGTTGAAATGTTTTGCGTAACCAGGATGAGTCGTGAGCAAATTGAAAATGCTTTGGTTTGCCCCGGCAAGAATTTAATAATCGAAAAGTACAATTCCGGTAACGGACTGATTTTACTTTCAGCACATTTCGGTAATTGGGAATATGTAGCGCTTTCAGTAAGTGCACAATTAAAAAAAACTTTTAATGTTGTTGTAAAAAGTCAGCGCAATCCTTACGTTAATAACTGGATGAATAACATCAGAACTAAATGGGAAAATAATATAATCCCGCTTGGTGCTTCAATCAGGCAGGTATATGCCGCACTAAAAGATAAAAAAATTGTGGCGATGGTTGCTGATCAACGAGGCCCGTCTGATGGTTTACGTGTTGATTTTTTTGGAAGGAAAGTTTCTGTTTATCCCGGACCAGCAATTCTTGCAATTAAAACAGGAGCACCAATCATTTACGGTATGACTATCAGAGAAAAAAATTATAACTATTTTGTTGACCTCGTTGAAATAGATACAAAAAATCTTGACGGAGATGAGGATGAGAAAATAAGGGAGTTATGCCAGCGCCATATGTCGCATCTTGAATCAATGATACGAAAACATCCTGAACAATGGCTCTGGATGCATAAATTATGGAAGTATTAATGCAAATAAAAAAAATTCTTGTAATACAAACAGCTTTTCTTGGTGATGCAATTCTGACATTACCTATGATTCAGAAATTAAAACAAAATAATCCGTCGGCTTTAATTGATGTGATCTCTATTCCTAATACTGCAGAATTGTTTGAGGCTTCAGAATGTGTTAATGAAGTTATTATCTTAGATAAAAGAGGAAAACATAAATCACTATTTCAACTTTATAAGTTTATTAAAGATATAAAGCAGAAAAAGTATGATGAGATTTATTCTCCTCACAGATCTTTCAGAAGCTCTTTGATTGTTATGCTTTCCGGAGTGAGAGAAACTTATGGATTCAATAACAGTAGTATTTTCCATGTTTACAGAAACATCATAGAATACAATATCAATGATCATGAAGTAAAAAGAAATTTATCATTGGTTGGTTTTGATTCAGAAATGGATTGGAAGATATTACCACAGATAAATGTGAAAGAAGAAATCAGAACCAAAATAAAAAACTTAATTAATGAAAAAGATTTAAATCCCAGCTTTGTTGCTATTGCCCCGGGCAGTGTTTGGAGTACAAAAAGATATCCTCTTGAGCACTATGAAAAAATAATTCAGGAATTGATATCGAAAAAAATAAAAGTTGTGTTAATCGGTGGAAGTGATGACCGGTCTCTTTGTGATCAGCTTAAGGAGACTGATAAAAACATAATTTCATTTGCGGGTGAGTTAAAAATAATTGAATCGGTTGAATTGCTGAGAAGCGCATCTCTTTTAATAACTAATGACAGTGCCCCAACTCATATGGGTATGGCTGCTGATGTGCCTGTACTCACATTATACTGTTCCACCATTCCGCAGTTCGGATTTTATCCTTACAATAACAACAGCAAATATTTATCTTTCGATGAACTCGATTGTAAACCTTGCGGTATTCATGGTTATGAAGTATGTCCTTTAAAACATTTTAATTGTGGAAATATGCTAAAGCATGATTTTATATTGAGTACAGTTTATAAAATGTTAAATCGTTCGTAAATCTTTATTATGAATAATAAAAAACAAAAAAAAATAAAACCGCAAATTTTATCTGAGAGAAAAACAAAAAATATCTACCTGTCAGGAAATAAAATCTTAGTTTTTTATCTGATATTATTCATCGGGTTTGCGCTAAGAATTATGTTTTTGCTTGAAATCAATAACTCACCTTTAGCTAAAACACTTTTTTCAGATTCTTTGATTTATTTCGAAAATGCTGGTGCAATGGTAAAGAATAATTCATTCTTCGGAGCAGAGGTTTTTTATATGTCACCTTTGTACACATATTTTCTTTCCTTTATTCAGTTAATATTTTCTGATTCAATAATTGTTCTAAGGCTTATACAGATATTTGTCAGTACGGTAACAATCGGAATTATCTATTTGACGGGTAAAAAGCTTCACTCTGAAAATGCAGGTCTGATTGCATCAGCCATCTGTTCTGTGTATGCGTTATTTATTTTTTACAGCAGCGCAATTTTGGTTGAAACCCTTCTGATATTTCTGGTTTCATGTTTCTTCTTTCTGTTAACAAAAGAAAAACTTTATAACAAAAAGAGTCTTTGGTTATTAATTGGCGTGTGTCTGGGTTTCTCAGCAATTCTCAGAGCCAGTGTTTTAGTTTTTCTGCTACCCGTATTTGCCTGGTTATACTTTAATTACAAAAAGAAATTATTCGAGAAAAAAATATTTTACAAAGCTGCGTTGTTTTTTTTATTAGGATGTTCATTAACAATTGCACCTATCACAATTCAAAATTTTATTGCGGAAAAAGATTTTGTCCTTATTACTTCGAATGGCGGATTAAATTTTTTCATTGGTAACAATATGGAGGCTACCGGAATATATCAGTTACCAAAAGAATTTAATTTATCAATTGATCTTACAGGAAGAAAATTTGCAGAGAAAGAACTGCAGAGAGAACTCAAATCTTCGGAAGTATCTTCATACTGGTTTTCGAAGGGAATAAATTATGTAATTAATGAACCCGCCAGTGCTGTAATTTTATATTTTAAAAAAATTCTTTTGTTTTTTAGTGAAGATGAAAACGCACAGTCCGGTATTATGGACATGCGGTTTATGAAAAAGAACTACTCAACAGTTTTAAATTACACGATACCCGGCTTCTTAATATTATTTTTGTTATCAGTACCCGGGATATTACTTAATCAACAAAAGTCATTCATTTTCAAATTCCTTCTGATTTTATTGCTACTGTATATTTTAATGACTGCGCTCTTTTTTGTAGTTGGTCGCTTCCGGTTAACTGTGACACCTCTTTTTATGGTACTTGCAGGAATAGGAACAAATGAGTTATGGAAAATCTTTAAAGCAAAAGCATTTAATAAACTAAAAATTCCTGCCATCGTATTATTAGTTGTGATCTCAATTAATTTTACGCTGACTCCCAAATTCATATTCAGTGACAGCGATGACTACATGGTTCTGGGAGATTCATTTTTTAACAAGGGCCAGTATGATGATGCTCTGTTGAATTATAATAAATCCTTTGAGTTGAGAAATGATGCTGCAACATTAGTTTTGATAGCTAATACTTACTCTGCCAAAAAGGATGTGAATAATGCTATGTTGCATTATAGAAAAGCTGTTGAAATGGACTCTTTGAATGTTCTTGCATACTTTAATGTGGGGATACTCTATACTCAATTAGGCTCCTTTCCAGATGCCATCAGGGCTTTTAACAAAGCGATTGAAATTGACCCGGAATATTTGGCTGCTTACAAAAACATGGCAATCATTTATTATATATCAGAAGACTATAAAAATTCATTATATTATTTTGAAAAAGTATTAAAGATGAGCAGAGATAAAGAAGAACAGGCGACTGTTTTGCAGGATATTCAGAACCTAAAACAGAAACTTTCAGGAAATAATAATTAAATAGTTTAGTTAGTAATGATTAAAACCGGTAAAATAAAACTAATTGATGTTGATGCTAAAACCGAGGATTCTATCTTCACAGCCAGAAAATTATATTTCGAAGGTAAGGTTTTTATTTATCCAACTGATACCATTTATGGATTAGGCGGCAACCCGTTCAATGAAGATGTTGTAGCAAGAATTAATGAGATAAAAGGAAGATCTGACGAAAAAAAATATATACTTCTTATTGGTTCAATTGAACTTCTGCTTAAGTATATAGAACTGAAATCTGAAAAACATCTCGATTTTTTAATTTCGATATGGCCAAACCCTGTGTCAGTTGTATTGAAATTAAATTCAAAAACGAGTGAACTACTCAAATCAGAAACAGCAGCATTCAGGATACCTAATAACCGGTTTTGTCAAATACTTTTAAATAATATCCAAATGCCTTTAATATCCACCAGTGTGAATAAAGCCAGTCGAGAATCATTGCTTGAACCTAGTGTGATCGAAGAGGAATTCGGCAATCAGGTAGAGTATATGTTTTTCACAAAAAAAAGATTGTATTTTGAAGCGTCAACATTAATTGATCTAAGCGATTCAGAGCCCAAATTACTCAGGCAGGGAAAAATTCAATTCGAAGATATTTTGAAAAAGTTCAGTTAAGAGTATGAATATATTTAAAGACAACAAGCTGATAAAACTTATTCAACGTAAGTATTCAAGAATTAAAGATTATTCAATTCTTGTGGTTCCTCACAATTCTACTTCGGAAACCAAGTCTTATAAATTATCCACTCGTAATGTGATTCTTTTATTTGTTGGATATAGTTTTGTTGGTTCAATTCTGGGTTTTGTTTTTTACAGTTCAACGGGCCTAGGGTCATTTATCCTTCCGGCTAAAAAATCAACAGAACTTCACACGAAAGAACAGGTGCTGGTTGATAAGATAAATCTTTTACTTCAACAGCTTGAAGGTATGAGATCATCCAATGAAAGGCTGAAGAAAGCAGTCTTCATGGGAGATTCAACTTTGATTAATAAACCTAAGCCAACGGATACAAGTTTTATTAAAACAAAAACCGGAGGAAATGTTTTTAGAATTTTTAAGGAACTTTTTTTTAAGGGACGAGATAGTCTTCCTGAAAATCCTTATTTTATTAAACCAGTGAACGGATTTATTAGCAGAGACTTTAACCCCGACATTGGTCACTTCGGGGTTGATTATGTTGTTAAAACCGGCACCCCGGTTTATAGTGCGGGGAGCGGATTCGTGATTTTTTCAGAATACTCGGCTAAAGATGGATATACAATAATTATTATGCATCCTGGAAATTATATTTCATTTTATAAACACTGCTCTTCACTTCTTAAAAAGGAAAGAGATAATGTTACTCAAGGGGAAATAATAGCTTTAAGTGGAAATACCGGACTTATTACAACCGGTCCGCATTTACATTTTGAACTATGGGAAAAAGGAATACCAATAAACCCCAGGGGATATCTAATTAACTATTAAAGGAGTCACAATTGAAAACAAGGAATAATGATATGGGAAAAGATGAAGTAACAATAATCAGTTCAGGGGTTGTTATTGACGGCAGACTTTCAAGCAATGGAAATGTGCGTGTTGATGGTGTGGTTAAAGGTGATGTAAAGGCTGATGGTAATGTAACAGTTGGTGAAAATGGCGAGATAAACGGTGAAATAAATGCTGAGGTAATTACTGTTGGCGGTAAAGTAACAGGAACTGTGCTCGGAAAAGAAAAGATAGTCCTCGAACCAAAAGCCAACCTGAAAGGGGATATAGTTACAAAAATCCTTGTTGTAGAAGCAGGTGCTAAATTTGATGGAAACAGTAATATGAGTTCTGGTGGTGGAACATCCCCGAAATTTAATGAACCTGTTAACCCAATTCAAAAGTGAAAGAAGGTAAGGATCAATCTGATCTGAGCCGGACCTATAGAGAGATAGCACCATACTTTGGACTTGGAACCCAACTAGCGGTTACTGTAACAGCTATGGTATTTCTTGGGATTTGGCTTGATGGCAAATTTAATACAAGTCCAATCCTTACAATTCTAGGCGCGTTTATTGGTGTTTCTGCGGGGATGTATCATTTTATTAAATCGGTAACAAAAAACGGCAAATGACCAAAGCTTACCGATTTTTTGTTTTTAGCCTGATTGGATTGGTTTTTATTTATGCAATAATTTCAGGTCTTTATTTATTTCATTCGATAAACAAAGACGATTTTATTTCAATCATGATCGGGATTGGCATCAACCAGTTTAATTTTGTCTTAGGTATCATCTTTTTCAAATTTGGAATATTCCGGTCAAATTCTGTGTTTATTATAAGTATAATGGGGGGTATTCTAATTCGAATGTTGCTTACACTTTTAGCAGTATTAATGTCTCTTCTTTTCTTGGAATTAAAACCTTTAAGCTTTATATTTTCAATCTTATTTTTTTACTTTTTACACCTTAGTATTGAAATTATATATCTAAATCTCAGGAAAAACTGACTTTTTATGTTTTCTGGAAACCCAAGTGATACTTTAGCAGTTGCCGATACTTTACAGCATTCAGGAGGAAACGACAGCGGCTGGATCTTACATCACATAATGGATGGAAGAACTCTTGATTTTTTACCTATTGGTGAGATTCATATTCCTCAACTTCCACTTGTATTTGGGATAGACATAACTCCCACGAAGCATGTAATTTTTATGTGGCTTGCTGCATTGTTAGTGTTAATTACGTTTTCAATAGTTGCTGGAAAATATAAAAAATCACTAGTGCCAAAAGGCATTGCAAACTTTTTTGAAATACTCGTTGTATTTGTTAGAGATGAAATTGCCAGACCAACTATCGGTCATCATTACAGTAAGTTCTTACCATACCTGCTGACAGTTTTCTTTTTTATTTTATTTGGAAATTTCCTTGGACTCATTCCGTTCTCGGCGACATTTACAAGTAATATTGCTGTCACAGCATCTTTAGCTATAATAACTTTCGTAGTGACACAGTTTGGAGGCATGCAAAGCAACGGAGTTTTTGGTTACCTTAAAGGATTAGTCCCACATGGAATTCCATCCTGGATGTTAATAATAATGATACCGGTTGAGATTTTAGGATTATTTACTAAACCTTTTGCTTTAGCAATACGGCTTTTTGCAAATATGATTGCAGGTCATACTGTTATTCTAGCGCTGATAGGATTAATATTTTTTATGCAGACGGTTTTTGTGGCTCCGGTTTCAATTGGCTTTGCTCTTTTTATTTATCTGCTGGAGATTCTCGTGGCTTTAATTCAAGCTTATATTTTTACAATGCTGTCATCACTTTTTATTGGTATGGCAGTTCACCAGGAACATTAAAAAAAACAAACAATAAATAAACAATAAGGAGAATACAAATGGATTTAGCATGGTTGGCAGCCGGTATAGGTGCAGGCTTAACAGTAATTGGTGGCGGACTTGGTATTGGTAAACTTGCAAGTTCAGCAATGGAAGCCAGTGGAAGACAGCCTGAAGCAGCAGGTGCAATCAGAACATCAATGATCATTGCAGCAGCGCTTATTGAAGGTATGTCCTTCTTTGGATTAGTTATTTGTATTTTACTCGCTCTCAAAGCTTAAACACAGCATTATCAATGTTTAAATTTCTTAAAAGAAGGATAAGATAATGCTTGCAGGAATTACACTTGGTGTTTTAGCAGCCGGCTCCGGAGGTGGAGGAACTTTACTTGATGTAAATCCGGGTTTGATTATCTGGACGGTTATAACATTTGTACTTTTGCTTTTGATTCTTAAAAAAGTTGCATGGAAACCTATACTTACTGCACTAGATCAGCGTGAAAATGCAATAAAAGAATCACTTGAAAAAGCAGAAAAAGCAAAAGATGAAGCCAAAAAAATTCTTGAGGAAAATTCAGCAAATCTTGCAAAGGCTGAAGAAGAATCAAGAAAGATAATTGAACAAAGCAGATTGTTCGCAGAAAAATTGAAAGAACAAATGCTTCACGATAGTAAAGAACAGGCTAAGAAAATTCTTGATGATGCAACAGCAGAGATTGATAGAAAAAAAGATGCGGCATTCGATGAACTTAAGACTCAGATTGCTGAGATAGCAGTTAATGCCGCTGAAAAGATACTAAAGACCAATCTTGATGCTGAAAATAATAAAAAACTTGCTGATAGTTATATAAGTGAGATAACCAAGAATTAAATATGTCTGATTATAAAGTATCAATAAGATATGCATCCTCATTGCTTGAAACTTCACTCGAAAAGAAGTCGCTTGATAAAGTTTACGCGGATGCCGATCTGATATACAAAACTCTTAAATCAAGTAATGATCTTAAAAGATTACTTTCAAGTCCTGTTGTAAAAGCCGAAGCAAAAGCAGTTATTCTTAAAGAAATTTTTACTAACAAGGTAAGTCCTGAAACAATAAACTTCTTAAATTTTGTAATAGAGAAGAACCGTATTGATCTTTTGCAGAGTATTATTGAAAAATTTTTTGAACTTAGAAATGAAAAACTTGGATTGGTGGAAGTCCAGATAAAAACTGCATTTGAGTTTACTCGTGAACAATCAGAAATTTTGAAAAAAAATCTGGAACAACTCGCGGGGAAAAAAGTAGTGTTAAATTTTGTTCTTGATAGCAAAGTTATCGGTGGATTTATTGCAAGGGTTGGTGATTCCGTTTACGATGCATCAATTCAGCATCAACTTGATTTATTAAAGAAAAAATTTTTGCAGGGCGGACCTGCTTTAAATTAATAACGAAATTTAAAGGAAAGAAAAAATGGCTGAAGTAAGACCAGATGAAATATCAGCGATATTAAGAAGACAACTGACAGGATTTGAATCCGAAGTTGATGTTTATGATGTCGGGACGGTTTTACAGGTTGGCGACGGTATCGCCCGCGTTTATGGATTATCAAAAGTTATGGCGAGTGAACTTGTTGAGTTTCCTAACGATGTTTTTGGTATGGTACTTAACCTCGAAGAAGATAGTGTGGGATGTGTGTTATTTGGTGAATCAACTTTCGTGAAAGAAGGTGATACGGTTAAAAGAACCAAACGAGTTGCATCAATGCCTGTTGGTGAGGAAATGCTTGGCAGAGTTGTTACACCTCTTGGCGTTCCTGTTGACGGTAAAGGTGCAATTAACACAACAAAGTTTTTGCCCATTGAAAGAAAAGCTCTTGGTGTTATTCAGCGTCAGCCGGTTAAAGAACCACTGCAGACAGGAATCGCTGCAGTTGATGCAATGATTCCAATCGGAAGAGGACAAAGAGAATTAATTATCGGTGACAGACAAACAGGAAAAACTGCAGTAGCTATAGATACAATTATTAATCAAAAGTATACGCATACCGAAGAAGCAAAGAAACTCGGCATAAATCCTGTTTATTGTATTTATGTAGCAGTCGGACAAAAAAGTTCAACGATTGCTCAGGTAGTTGCCAAACTTCAGGAACATGGTGCGATGGCTTACACAACAGTTGTATCAGCATCTGCATCCGAACCAGCCCCTCTGCAGTTTATAGCCCCATATTCAGGTGCTACATTGGGTGAATACTTTAGAGATAACGGCAAACATGCTCTTGTAATTTATGATGATCTTTCAAAACAAGCTGCCGCTTATCGTGAACTTTCATTGTTATTAAGAAGACCTCCCGGACGCGAAGCTTATCCCGGTGACGTGTTCTATCTTCACTCGAGATTATTAGAGAGAGCTTCAAAATTAAGCGATGATTTAGGCGGTGGTAGTTTAACTGCTTTACCAATTATTGAAACTCAGCAAGGTGACGTTTCAGCTTACATTCCTACGAACGTGATTTCAATTACCGATGGACAAATTTATCTTGAATCAAACCTGTTCAATGCCGGTGTAAGACCAGCTATTAACGTTGGTATTTCAGTTTCACGTGTTGGCGGTAACGCTCAGATAAAGGGAATGAAAAAAGTTGCGGGTTCATTAAAATTGGATCTAGCTCAGTATAGAGAACTTGAAGCTTTTGCAAAATTCGGTTCTGATCTTGACAAGGCAACTCTAAGAACATTGAGTAAAGGCGCAAGACTTGTTGAGCTTTTAAAACAAGGTCAATATACACCTGTTCCTGTTGAAAGACAGATAGTAAGTATATACCTTGGTACAAACGGGTTCATGGATGAAATATCTTTACCTGATATCAAACGATTCGAAAAAGAATTTCTTGAATTTATAGAAGTAAAATATAATTCAGTGTACGAATCGATTAAAAAAGAAAAACAGCTGAGTGATGATGTTATCGCTTTAATCAAAAAAGCGGTCGGTGAATTTTTATCCGTTTTTAAGAAAAGCGCTTAAGCATCTGATTTATGGCAACATTACGTGATATAAAAAGAAGAATTAAGGGTGTTCAAAACACACAGCAGATAACTAAAGCAATGAAAATGGTTGCCGCTGCTAAACTGCGCCGTGCGCAGGATAACATAGTTAACGCACGCCCTTATGCGAAAAAAATATTCTCTCTTTTTAATGATCTGGTTACTGAAGAAAATAAAAATAACAATGTTTTTCTTGTTCAACGTGAAATTAAAAATGTTGCTGTGGTAGTTGTAACGGCTGACAGGGGGCTTTGCGGAGCCTTCAATACTAATATCATTAAGGAAGCCTCAAAGTACGTTGAAGAGGAATCATCAGTTAATCTGGGTGTTTCTTATCAACTATATTGTGTCGGTAAAAAAGGAAATGATTTCTTTGGCAAAAGGAATTACAACATACTTGGAAAGAATATTGGATTGTTTTCCTCATTAAAGTATGATATAGCTTTATCTATTGCAGATGAAATAATCAGCGGCTATATGAATGGTAAAGTTGATAAAGTTGTTATAATATATAATGAGTTCAAATCTATCATTCAACAGAAACTAGTAGTTGAACAGTATCTGCCAATTCCGTCTAATAATTCAGATGATAAAAAATCTTCTGATGTTAACTTTATATATGAGCCTGATCAAAAGGCGATCTTTGAATATTTGCTTCCCAAACATCTTAAAGCTCAGATGTGGCGAATACTTCTTGAATCAAATGCATCTGAACTTGGCGCAAGAATGACTGCAATGGATAATGCAACAACTAACGCAAAAGAATTGATAAGAACTTTACAGCTTAAGTACAATAAAGAAAGACAGGCTGCAATAACTAAAGAGATACTTGAAATTGTTTCCGGTGCAAATGCACTGAAATCGAGTTGATGTTGTGAGATTGGCTTTTGGTGAATAATTATGTTTGAAGATTTAACGCTCAAGTTTGAAAATACTTTAAAGAAGATAAGAGGGCAGGGCAAACTCACCGAAAAAAATATTTCAGATACACTCAGAGAAATAAGACGCGTTCTTCTTGATGCGGACGTTAACTATAAAGTAGCTAAAGAATTTATTGAAAATGTTACTGAGAAAGCACTTGGTCAGCACGTAATAACATCTATTACCCCCGGTCAGTTAATAACAAAAATTATCTATGATGAACTGACTCTACTTTTAGGCGGAAGCAACAGCGAACTAAAAATTAATGGTTCCGGAACAACAGTTATAATGGTTGTGGGTTTACAAGGGTCTGGTAAAACCACATTCAGTGCCAAACTTGCAAAAAAACTAACTGAAAGCTCGCGAAAAGTTTTACTCGTTGCAGCAGATATTTACAGACCTGCTGCAATTGATCAGCTAAAATTATTAGGACTTCAAATTGATGTTCCGGTTTTTTCACTTGAAGAAAAGAATGCAAGAAAGATTGCTTCAGATTCAGTACAATACGCAAAAGAAAATAATTTAGATACGATTATAATTGATACTGCCGGTCGTCTTCATGTTGATGAAGAAATGATGACTGAAGTTGCCGACATTCGTGACCTTGTAAAACCAACAGAAACTCTTTTTGTTGTTGACTCAATGACCGGACAGGATGCAGTTAATTCGGCAAAAGTTTTTCATGAAAGAGTTAACTATGATGGTATTGTTCTTACAAAACTTGATGGAGATTCAAAAGGCGGGGCTGCTTTATCAATCCGTGCTGTTGTAGGTAAACCGATTAAGTTTGTAAGTAATGGAGAAAAATTAAACTTCATAGAAGTCTTTCATCCTGACAGATTAGCTTCCAGGATTTTAGGGAGAGGTGATGTAATATCACTTGTTGAAAAAGCACAACAAAATTTTGATGAAGACGCCGCTGAAGAATTAGAAGAGAAGCTTCGTAAAAATAAATTTGATTTTGAAGATTTTCTTAAGCAAATTAAAGCCATCAAGAAGATGGGCGCTTTATCGTCCTTGCTGGGTATGATTCCCGGTCTTGGTTCACAGATAAAGAACGCTAAAATTGATGATAATGCGCTTGTTAAAGTTGAAGCAATTATCAATTCAATGACAAGGGAAGAGCGTAAGAGCCCGAAAATTCTGAATGGCGGACGTCGAAAAAGAATTGCCCGCGGAAGCGGAACATCGATACAGGATGTAAACAGACTGATAAAACAGTTTGGTGAAATGCAAAAAATGATGAGCAGGTTTTCAAAACAGGGATTTAGTAAATCCGCCTTAAATGGTTTAAAATTTAATTGATCTAATATAGTGGAGGAAAAAACAACTTGGCCGTTAAGTTAAGATTAAGAAGAATGGGAAAAAAGAAACAGCCTATTTACAAAGTAGTTGCTGCAGATTCCAGAGCACCACGTGATGGTAAATTCCTGGAAGCTATTGGTTTATATAATCCATTGACCAATCCCCATACTGTAGAAATAAAAGAAGACAGAGCTTTATATTGGTTAAATGTTGGTGCACAGCCAACAGATACAGTTAAAAGTCTACTATCACAAAAAGGAATAATCCTTAAGCGAGAACTGACCCGAAGAAAATTATCGGAAGATAAAATTCAAGCTGAGATGGAAAGCTGGCAGAAAATACAGGAAGCTAAATCGGTTAGGGGAACTCAGAAAAAGAAATCCAAATCGGATAGTTCAGCAAAAGAAAAAGCCACAGATGT
>JAEXTA010000234.1 GCA_023453665.1 Bacteroidota bacterium
CATTTGTGCTGATGATCTTATTCCACCTAACAATGAATATTTACTTCCTGACGACCAGCCTGCGAGTGTAATTGCGTAAACACCTAAAGATGTAAGTGCAAGCACATATAAAATTCCAATGTTAACATCAGCAACAACCAGTGATATGTTATAGCCGAAAACTTCGATGTTGCCGCCGATTGGTATTACAGCATAAGTTGTGAATGCAACAAATAGTGCAATCATTGGTGCAAGTGTATGAATTGTTTTGCTTGCGTTGAATGGAACAATATCTTCTTTAAATAAAAGTTTTAATACATCGGCAAATGGTTGAAGGATCCCTTCCCATCCAACTCTGTTTGGACCCAACCGATTCTGTGCCCACGCGCTTACTCTTCTTTCAAAATATACCAGGTAAGAAACTGTGAGCAGCATTACCGTCAGTATAAAACCTATTTTGATAAGGGTGATAACTACAATTTCAAGGATATTCATTTAATTATTTCTCCCTTATGCTTTAATAGTCTGTTCTGAAATTTTAATTTTTAATTTAGCGCCAAGTTCGCCGATAACGTCGTAATCTAGTCCTTTAAATTCAGAAACTGTATTTACTATTTCAGTAAATACTTCTTCAGCCATTGCAAACTTATATTTTTGTCCGAACATATTTGATAATGCTGCGAGTATTCTCCAAGTTGCTTTTGCGTCGTGTTTTAATCCGCTTCCCCACCTATCATACTTTGTTCCAAACTTATCAAGCCGGCTCATCGACATTCCTTCAAGTGCGCGATCAACTTCCATTAATGCAACAGCCGGACGAATCCTTTGAACTCTTCCATCAAAATTAATTATTGTTCCGTTTTTCTCAGCATAAGTCGCGGCAGGAAAAACTATGTCAGCGAGTGATGTTGTTTTATTAAAGTTGGTTGCATGCACAATCAACAAATCAAGTTTTGCTAAGATAGTTTCCAATCCCGGATTGAGGGAAATCAAATCTTCTTCTATAATATAGAGTGCTTTTATTTTGCCTTCAGAGATTGAGTTGATTATTCCATCAAACTTTAATCCTGATGATGACGCTTTCACTCCGAGTAATTCCGCACCTAATGAGTTGGAAGTCATGTCGGATTTTCTAAGAATATCATCAGCAAATCCGTGATCATTCTTTCTGATGAAATCGATATGTTTCGTTCCTAAAACTGATTTTGCAAATTTTGAAACCATAAAATCATCTTCGCATGTTGACGAAGCCGAACCGATTACTGCAATTTCATCTTTCTTAAATGACTTTAATTCTTTCGCTGCAAATTCAAAAGCCTCGTCCCACTCAACTTTAACTAATGAACCTTCTCTTCTTACGTGTGGTCCGTCAACTCTTTCTTCATTTACAAATTTGAAAGTGTTTAATCTACCGTGATCGCACATCCAGTAACTGTTAACTTCTTCATTAAGTCTTGGAGTGATTCTTAATACTTTATTGTTACGAACCCATAAATCAATATTACATCCTCTTGAACAGCCCTGACAAATTGTTTTTGTCGATGACATATCCCAGACTCTTGCGTTGAATCTGAAATCTCTGTTCGTCAACGCGCCAACAGGACAAATATCAGTTGTGTTTAATGAATAAGGATTATCCATTTGCTGACCGGGATAAGTAACAATTGTAACCCTGTCACCCCGTTTTACAAACGTAAGTTCCGGATCCTTCGCAATCTCATCGCAGAAGCGAATACATCGCGAACAGGAAATACAACGTTCAGCATCAAACATAACGTAAGGACCGAGTTCAACTCTTTTATCCTTGTGAACTTTCTCTTCAACAAACCTGCTTTCACCTGCAGAATGTGAATAAGCATAATCCTGAAGTTTACACTCACCTGCTTCATCACAAATAGGACAATCAAGCGGATGATTGATTAGTATAAATTCCATAACTGCATTACGTGCAGCAAGAGTTTTTTCTGATTGTGTATGAACAACCATTCCTTCCGCAGCAATTGTAGAACAGGCTATAACAAGCTTAGGCATTTTTTCAACTTCAACTAAACATACACGGCAATTGCCGGAAACTGATAACGAAGGATGCCAGCAAAAATGCGGAATGTCTATCCCGACCGCTTTGGCAGCTTCTATAATCGTCTGTCCCTGAGTAAACTCTATTTCTTTTCCATCAACAATAAATTTAGGCATAGTAAAACCTGTTATGTGTTAAGCGGCTTTTTTCAAATCCGATTTTAGTGATCTTATAAATATTTTCGTTAACAAATCTTCTTTTAAAACTTCGTTTGCAAGTTTGATAATATCTTCACTTGTAGTGTTATCAACTTTTTCAACAAACGATTCTACAGGAATAATTTTTCCAAAATAAATAACAGAACTTGCAGCACGTATCATCCTGTTGGTAGTGTTTTCAAGACTAAGATAAGTGCTTCCTTTTAAATATTCTTTTACTCTTTTTAATTCTCTTGCGCCTACTTCAGTTGTTCTCAGTTTATTAAACTCTTTTGAAAGAACATTCAGCACTTTATCAACCTGTTTGCTGTTAGTTGAAAAGTAAACTCCGAATGTTGAAGTATCTGAAAAAGAATTTATAAAAGAATTTATCTGGTAAGTGATTCCAAGTTTCTCTCTTACTTCCTGGAATAATCTTGAACTGCTTCCTTCACCAAGAATATTTGAGAGAACATGAAGTTTTATTCTTTGCTCATCATCCTTATATCCGTAAGAACTTTTACCGATAATACAATGAACCTGCTGAATATCTTTTTTAATTACTTTGCTTATTTCTGACTGATGTGAAGCAAGTTTTCTTTTACTCTTTGTTACGCGGGATATTCTATTAATATATTTTTCAGCACACTTTACAACCTGATGATGTTCAACATTACCGGAAACAGCTATCAGAATATTGCCTGCTAAATAATGGTTTTGATGAAACTCGTGCAGTTTATCCGAATCAAAACTTAAAAGATTTTTTTCAGTACCGATTATTGGCTGACTTAAAGTACTTCCTTTGAATAATACTTCTTCAAACTTATCAAAAATTAATTCTTCAGGATTATCATTGATGTCATTCAATTCATCAATAACAACACCGGCTTCTTTTTTAATTTCCTTTTGTTTGAAGAGAGGCTCCTGAACCATGTCCGCTATCACTTCAAAAGTTTTTTCAAAATATTTTGTCATTCCCCTTCCGTAAAAGCAGGTCTGTTCTTTGGAAGTGAACGCATTCAAATAACCGCCGCAGGATTCAATCTCTTCAGATATTTTTTTTGCTGATCTTTTTTTAGTCCCTTTAAAGACCATGTGTTCGATAAAATGGGATATACCATTCTCATCATGTTTTTCATCGCGGCTGCCGACATTAAACCAGAAGCCAAGAGAAAAAGATTTTAAGTGAGGAATATTTTCAGAGACGACTTTTACACCGCCTGGAAGTGTTGAAATATTAAACTGGGTCAAAGAAAAATTACCGTTTTTAGTTATTTGAAGTGCAAATATAGAGAATGAGTATTAGCTAATCAAGGTAAGGTTGAGATGAAAAAAGGGAGAAAAACTTGTGAAAATCTTTTCTCCCAATTACTAAATCTATTTAGAATTTATAAAGACTCTTTTCAACTTTCAATCAACTCCGGATACTTCTCCTGGTACTTCACAAAAAACTCACCAATAGCATTATAAGCTTTGGTAAGTATTTGTTCATTCGGTAGAAAGACTACTCTGAAATGTTTCGTACCGGGAACCTGTCCAAATCCGCTGCCGGGTACGATTACAACTCCGGTTTCTTTTATAAGTTCACCTACAAAATGTGCGTCCGGTTGTTTCATATTTAATCTTGGGAAAGCATAAAATGCACCTTCCGGTTTTACGCAGGAAATTCCCGGGAATGAATTCAACATTTCCACAGTAAGGTCTCTGCGTTTAGTCAACTTTGCCATGGCATCAGTGAGATGATCCTGGTTTCCTTCAAGAGATATTTTTATTCCATACTGTTCCGGATGATTTGCTGATAAACGTGCACGGAGAATTTTATTTATCGCTTCAATATAATCTGATAAAACTTCTTTCTGTCCGCTTACAATTCCCCAACCTATTCTGAATCCCGGAACCATATAATTTTTTGAAAGTCCGCCGAATGTTATGCAGGAAACATCCTTATTCAGTGAAGCTATTGAAATGTGTTTCTTTCCATCGAATAAAAGTTTGTCATAAATCTCATCAGCAAAAATTACAAGGTTATGTTGAAGAGCAAGATCAACTATCTGCTGTAAATTATCTTTTGTATAAAGTGAACCTGTCGGGTTATTCGGATTGATAAGTATAATAGCTTTTGTTTTATCATTTATTTTAGATTTAATATCCTCGATGTCAGGCAGCCAGCCGTTTTCTTCATCAAGGTAATAAGGATTTTCCATCATCTGCAATTTACTTGAGATAGCTGTGTACAAGGGATAACCGGGAGTTGGTGTTAATACATTTTCACCGTCATTTACCAACGCAGTAAGACATATTTCAATTGCTTCACTTGCGCCGGTTGTAACAAAAATATCATGAACGTTAGTAATACCTTTTCTCTCAGCTTCTTTCTCGATTGCCTCAACAGCATCTTTAATTCCTGATGAAGGCGCATAACCATTAAGATTTTTTAGCATCGCTTTATATGTTTCCTCAACAAGATGTTTAGGAGGAGCGAAGTCATACAGGTTGGGGTCACCGATATTAAGGTACAACATTTCTTTACCAGACTTTGCTACCTGGTTTGCAAGTACTACAATATCGCGAACGGCGTAGGTTATGTTTTCTGTTCTGACTGCTGGAATAATTTTGCTGATCATAAAAAAGCTCCGGTAAAGTTGTTTTCAAAATTCACTACAAACTTAAATAAATTTATGGTGAAGTGCAGGGAGGAAAATGAAGATTGAAAGATTCAAAGACTGAAAGATTTAAATATTGAAAGATTTAAAAATTGAATGATTGATTGTCTGAATGGATGCTTGATAAAAAGAATCCGGTTCCGTTAAATTTTTTAAAACGAAACCGGTGATAGTAAAAGAATTATTTTATCAGAATTCTCGCAATGCGGGATTTCTGAACTGACCGTTCTTTGGCGGATTAAACAACTGTGTCATTTAATCATTAACATTTTTTTAGTTTCGATAAACTCACCAACTTTTAGCTGGTAATAATAAACCCCGCTCGCCAACTGTGATCCATCAAACTCAGCTTCATAACTTCCAGCAGCTCTGTACTCATCAACTAATGTTACAACTTCTCTTCCAAGCATGTCATAAACTTTTAATATTTGATGACTGCCGACTGGTGATTGCCAACTTATTTTAGTGCTTGGGTTGAACGGGTTTGGGTAGTTTTGGGAGAGTGCAAATGTTTGCGGGTACGGAGTGTTTTCATCTATTCCAGTCGGTCCATTCCAAACACATTTATAATAGCCTGTATCTGGTGCGTACGAAGTTTCGGGAATTATTCCTTTATCCCTTGCTATAATTCTATAATTAAAAGTAAATCCATCTTTCATTAACATAGTGTCTATAGCTGCACTAACAGAATAATTTATTACCCCATTTGCATTTATTACTGGTAAAACAATTACTGAATCTTCTCTTGAATAAAATGATTCAAGTTTGACACTTTCCATAAAAAACATTGAGGTATGACCTGGCGGAGTTGAACGGTTAAATTCGTGATCCACACTAAAATTAAGTGTGAAATTACTAGATCCGATAAGTGTTATTGGGGTTACATTAATTTCAGGCTTGTAATGGTTTGTAAAATGTTGAACATTCCCCGCTGAATCATACAGAGCGGCCATAATCAGATTAATGGCATTCGAGTTAGTTCCGCCGTGGGGAGCTTGATAACTATAACCGATATTGAATAACCCTATCTCCACAGCAAAGAGTTCTGTCTTGCTGGCTCCAGGTCCAAGCGAATATCGAAAACCTTTATAGGGATAGTTTATTGAAAATAGATTTACGACTCCTCCAACCACAGTTGCAGTAGTACTAAGATGAATAAAAGTATCTCCTGCTGCTTTATTAAAATCCATATATAATAGATCAGTTTCATTAAACCATTCAAATAATTTTTTATCAGGTTCAGAATATCTTAGCCAATGATTAGAGTTTTCTTTATAAAAATTAAAATATCTTTGATTATTAATTAATGTATCATCCTGAATTGCCCCATATCTTAGATAATACCAGCCTGTACCCGATGCGTATCCGCTTTCTATATATTGATATTGGTTACCAACATTCAAAGGTATATAGTCATCACCTGAAAAAACAGGCGTTGCAGGATCATACCTGTAGATGCCGCTATAAGTCGCTAATAAAATTTTATCATCCGAAAATAGAATGCTCTGCGGCTGGGATGGACCTGCTATATCACTCCAGCTTGATCCACCATCAGTGCTTTTATAAACTTTGTTATAAGCAAAATAGATATTATTGAATTGATCCAGCGCAACAAGCGAAGTTGAACCTCCATAGGGGAAATTGCCAGATATATCCCAGGTTTGTCCATAATCAGTTGAGATGCCAACACCGGATTCACCCCTGCTGGTATATAAATAATCATTTGAGTCCGATACGATTGTTGTTGCCGGCTGGACTGATCCCCCTACAGGAGGAAGTTCAATCCAGTTATCACCATAGTCTGTTGAAGTGTAAATTAAACCATAATCTGTGCATATGAATATCTGTCCATTTGAAGTTGTGGTAATTGAGAGAATATCGTTATAATAATTAACTGTATCAGCACTCCATGAATTTCCTTTATCTGTTGATTTAAAGAAAATACCATACTTGTCACCTAAATAGATAAATCCTTCAGGAGATTTATGCATTGACCGTGCGCCTACATATCCAGCATAAGATACACTCCATGAATTACCATAGTCAGTGGATTTATATATTCCAGGCCATTGACCTGCTTTGCCAGAGTAAATTATATCATCATCGTCTATTGTAAGTTCGTGCTCTCCTCCGCTTGATGTTCCAACCCAAACCCAATTACTTCCACCATCTGTTGAACGAAATACTCCCAAACCACAAGCATATATAAATCCATTAGATGCAGTGTCTATATCAGTTATGGTGTGTTCATGTGGAAAGACCAATTCCCAACAATATGATTGTGAGTATACTACGTATGTATAGCTGAGAATAATAACTGACAAAAGGATTTTTTTCATATGATCCCTTTCAAAAATGCTATGTTACTAAAAACATTATTATTTAAACTAAATCCCTAACTTTTTATATTCATAAATGGACCTCCATTTGCCAACTGTGATCCATCAAACTCAACTTTATAATTCCCTGCATCTTCACAAATTCAGTTGTTCAATTATTTCTATCATACTATGTAAGACTAAAATTATTTATTAAGTCACCAACCCTAAGATTAGAACTATTAAGCGTCGCTAAACTAAATAAACATTTAGATGATATAGATGGTATTGCTGTTGTATAATACAGCCATTGTGTATGTGCTGTTAAATTTATTGAAATGATAGATCCGGATTGAACCATTACTGACTGTTGAAAAGTTTTCATTTGAACACCTGCCGGTTTTAATAAATACCAGAATATTAAATGTTTAGTTTTGTTTGAAAACTTGTATAAAATAGTAATAGTTAAAGTTAGAGTCACCTTCAAAAAAATATTTATAAGAGTCGTTAGACAATAATTAACAAATACAAAGTATTTCAAATCAAATATTTAATTTGCTCGTTTATCTTTTTAACTCAATGATTGAATTAATCCGGCATATTCAAATAAGGTTTTTATTTACTGAATTACCTATTTTCGTTCGGAAGAATTTTCTAATAATTTTTTATTCCCGTAATTCTAAAGAGTTGATCAGGAGTTTTGTTTGTCTGATTCAATCATAGTAAAAAAAATTCTTGAAGCAGGTGTTGTTGGCGCAGGCGGTGCCGGATTTCCTGCATTCAAAAAGTTTACTTCAAAAGTTGAACATACTATTGCAAACGGTGTTGAATGTGAACCGCTTTTATATAAAGACCGCGAAGTAATCCTTCAGGAAACAGAAAAATTACTTAAAGGAATTTCGATAGTCAGAGAAATAACAGGCGCATCAAAAGCAACACTTGCTATCAAAAGGAAAAATGATGACCTGGTTGAAATACTAAGTCCGTACGCTAAAAAAGAAAAGATTGATATACACATCTCCGAAAACGTTTATCCCGCCGGTGATGAGTACATATTGGTTTATGAAGTAACCGGTAAAAGAATACCTCCTGGTGGAATTCCATTAATGGTAGGGTGCGTTGTAAACAATGTTGAAACACTTGTCAATATTGCTGATGCAGTTGAAGGTGTTCCCGTCACCGAAAAATATTTAACAATAGCCGGCGCGGTTAAAAATCCTGCAACTGTAAAAGTGCCAGTTGGTATAAGTATCGGAGAATGTATTTCACTCGCCGGAGGTTCAATCGTTAATGATCCGGTTATTCTCACAGGCGGTGTGATGATGGGCGGAGTTGAAACTGATTCATCATTTTCAATTAACAAAACTTTGGGAGGATTAATTGTTCTCCCTTCCGATCATACTCTTGTGCTTCGCAAAACAGCTCCTGCAAAATCCTATAACAAAGCCGGACACAGCACTTGTGATCAATGTACCTTTTGTACGCAATTATGTCCAAGGTATATTCTTGGCTATCCGATTCAACCGCACCTGGTGATGAGATCGTTACAATTGACAGGTGATGCTAAAGACAGGTTAAATCAGTGGGCGGAACACTGCTGCGAATGTAATGTCTGTACTTTGTTTGCCTGTCCTGAAAAACTTGATCCGAAAAATATTTGTGTTGATACAAAAATAAAATTGAAAGAAGAAAAAAAAGGATTTACAAAAGCTCAGCTTGATGAAGTTTTCAGAGATATACATCCTGCACGGGAAGGTCGTGAAATTCCGATAACTTCATTGTATCAAAGACTTGGAATAAAAAAATATGACCGGAAGGCAGAATTTATTTCGGTTCCAAATGATTTCAATAAAGTTGTCGTTCCTTTTAAATATGGATTTGGAAATATTTCAACACCAATTGTTTCAAAAGGAATGAAAGTGAATAAAGGCGATGTGATTGCAGTTTCTTCACACAATGAATCAAGTGTTCCTGTTCATGCAAGTATAAGCGGAATCGTTAAAGATGTAACAGACAACGGAATATTAATTTCAACGAATTAATTTTAAGGAAATCAAAGGATGAAATCAGCAATCGGATTAATTGAACTATCAAGTATAGCCAGAGGAATAGAAGTTTCCGACGCAATGTTAAAAAGAGCTGATATAGAAATTATTGTCAACAGAACGATTTGTCCCGGCAAATATATGATACTCATTGGCGGTGATGTTGACGCAGTGAACGCAAGTATTGAAACCGGTATTGAAGTAAGCGCCGATGAATTAGTTGATCAGTTTATAATCCCGAATGTTCATCCTTCAATTTTTCCTGCAATAAGTGGTATAACTCCGCCTGTTACTTTAGAAGCACTCGGTGTGATCGAATCATTTTCTGTTGCGTCAATTATTGAAGCTGCTGATGCCGCAGTAAAATCTGCATCAGTTGAACTGATTACAGTTTATCTTGCAATGGCAATTGGCGGTAAAGGTTATGTTATGTTCACAGGTGATGTCGCATCAGTTCAGACAGCGGTTGAAACGGGTGCAGCCGCGATCTCAAAGAAAGGGCTGCTTGTTCAGAAAGTTGTTATTCCCTCACCGAGAAAAGAAATACTTCAGTCGTGGATTTAACTCAGGTCACAGAGAGTTTTCCAAAAATCAATTGTGATTATTTTGAATCAGTCCAGCAAATTTGAAATATAATAGACACTCACTCCAGCAAAATTATAACCTCCACTTACTTTGATTCCGAGATCAGCTATTAAATCCATAGTTATATCCAATGAAGGAATAACTGCAAAGTAACTTTTTCTTTTTTCATCTGTGATTTTTTTTGCCCCTGACAGAATAGTCTCCCTGCTAACCGTTTGCCCGAGGTCATTGTACTCCGTCCTGTAAATTGAATAGATAACATGCATATCAGGTGTGTATAAATATGAATTTAAGCTGAAACTGCAAGAAGCCTCAAGAGTGAATAAATAAAACTCCGCTAATGGAGTCGAAACTTTTAGACCATAACTATCAAGTGTTGAAAGTTTATAGTCATTCTTAAAACTTCTCAGATACTCTTCTATTCTGAAATTTCCATCAGGCTTTGATGAAGAATAAAATAATGACTGCTCAAAATCATTTCCGGATAGTCCTTTTGAATAATATGCCTGCACATCAATGTAAGAAAACAGAACTGATTTTTGAGGAATGTGAAATTTGTAACCAACACCGAGTGAGAACTGAGCCAGCGAAGTATTTTTATCAAGATTCAGTTTTTGATCAAATCCTGTAAACCCGATGGATTCCGTAAAGTGAATTGTGTTATTGTACAAAACGGAGCTGACCCAAAAACTTATTCTTTTCCTTGTTTTGTTTTCAGTGATATCAACATTAACAGTTTTTAATAACCCGACTATATCAATCTCAGGATGCTTCTGCAGCAGATACCAGTTTTTGATCACATCATCGACAAGGTCAGATGTTCTGGAAATCAAAGAAGGGTTAGTTTGTACATCATAAAAATATTGTATCCGGTTTTCCTCTAGCTGAGTTCTTACAGTTGAGTAATTTTGTGAATCGTTGAAAGTATAATCGTGATCATCCAGATAGAGTTTTGCTATATAAAAATCTCTCATCATAATTTCGCCCGGACTAAGAACAGCAGTTTTATCCGAAGATTTTAAATTGATATCTACATGCAATTGTGTAAGCTGGTACTCAATACGATTAAACAATTGCTGGTCTCCTGTGGATTTAATTTTTTCTAAAAGACCGGCAGCCCATTGATTGCGTTTCTCTAACCAGATTCTCTCATTTTCTTTAACTGTTTCAAAAAGATCAGTATTAAAATTTGTGCTGTCATACTGCTGATAAAATTTCAGTGTAAGATAAATGAGTTCAGGGTTTAGAATTGCATTTCTACTGAGGTAAAGGTCGAGGGTGTTGCTTAGATTTTTATCATTCAGAATTTTATCAGGGATATGACTACGGAATAATTCGATATGATCCTGAGCTGATAACTGATAATTAAAAAGAACTACAAACAATAAAAATATCTTTTTCATATTGCCCCAAATAATATTTTAATTCTAATGTCAAACTATGGAATTATTTCATCAGAATCATTTTCCTGGTTTCAACAAACTGACCTACTTTTAATTGGTAGTAGTAAACCCCACTCGCCAACTGCGATGCGTCAAACTCAACTTCATAACTGCCGGCATCTCTATACTCATTCACAAGTGTTGCAACTTCTCTTCCAAGTACATCATATACTTTTAATGTTTGATGACTGCCGACTGGTGACTGCCAGCTTATTTTTGTGCGTGGGTTGAATGGGTTTGGGTAGTTTTGGGAGAGTGAAAATTTTATCGGTGCTAATGTTACTTCAACTACATCTGAGTATTCATAACTTCCATCAAAGTCTATTTGTTTTAATCGGTAGAAAAGTTTTGGAACATTTATTCCGTTAACATCATCTATATAAGAATAGTTTTGTTGTTCTGTTGTTGTGCCTCTACCTTCTTTAAATCCAATTTTTATCCAATCATTTTTATTTGTGCTTCGCTCAATTTCAAAACCATGGTTATTTATTTCGGATGCGGTTGACCAAGAAATATTAATTAAGCTTTGATTACAATTGGCTGTGAAAGAAACGAGTTCAACGGGAATAACAATTTGAATTTGACAAGAATCAAATTTATAAATACTATATTCGTTCTCATAGGCAGTTGATGGAAACTCATTGCCATAATTAACAAGAGTGAGATTCATATTACCGTGAGATAGCACTACATTTTGAATATTATAAACAATTTCCGTACCTGTACATTCACCAATACCTGAATCATCAGTTTTTAATACATACATTTTATTTTGCACAGGGATTAAATTATTTGTATAGCCGACGGTCATTATATAATTATCGTTGGTGTTAATTACTGATCTAAAATTTTCACCATTTCCACCACCGTAAATTTTCGACCAAATAATTTCTCCGCTAAGATTCATTTTAATAATTGTCGCTGAGCGAGTGCTAAAACTTGTTGTGGTACCAGCGATATAAAGGTTTTCATCAGGGGCAAATATCACAGAGAATGCCTGTTCGCTTGCTTGTTTTCCAATTATTTTTGTCCATAAGGGAATCCCAGACTTGTTGATTCTTGTCACTAACATATCTTGACTTTGAGCGCCGAACGAAGTAGTAAAGCCAACTACCACAAATCCAGAATCGGGTAATTCAACAACAGATTGTGGATAGTCATCACCTAGTCCTGGATACTTTCTTGTCCATACTAATGTCCCGGATTGTGAAATTTTTATTAAAGCAATATCTCTATCATAGTCACTAATACCTCCTACGGTTGTAGCCAGAATATAATTATTGTCTGAAGATTTAATTATTGATTGAGTCATATAAGACCGCACACTTGTTTGCTCTATTTTTTTCTTCCATTCCACTGCATCATTGTCATCTAGTTTTATAAGGAATGAAGAATAACCTAAAGTAGCTTCCGTCCCACTCATACCTGCTAGGATTACACCTCCATTTATACCCTTTGCAATACTTTGACCATAATCTCGTTCATAGTTTACCCCAAACATTTTAGTCCAAATAAAATTCCCTATGGTATCAACTTTTGAAACCCATATTTTTTCATTGCAGCACACACCCCTAGTTCCTATAATGTAATAATAATTTTCCTTTTCCACGGCATCCAATCCTGATGCATAAAACGATTTAGCCCAATTGACCTCTCCTGTTGCATCAATCCTAAAAATAATACCATCTCCTAATATGATATATCCACCATTAGTTGAATGAATTATTTTATTGGCTTGCTGAGAACCATAAGTTCCATATTTGTACTCAAAATTTGATTGAGCAATATTCAATCCAGACACAAGTAGAAATATTAGTACAACGTACATTACTTCCTCCTATACAATTATTTCACCACCAACATCTTCTTAGTTTCAGAATAATTCTCAGTCCGCAACTGATAATAATAAACCCCACTCGCCAACTGAGATGCATCAAACTCAACTTCATAACTGCCTGCATTTCTGTACTCATTAACAAGCGTTGCAACTTCTCTTCCAAGTACATCATATACTTTTAATGTTTGATGACTGCCGACTGGCGACTGCCAACTTATTTTTGTGCTAGGGTTAAACGGGTTTGGGTAATTTTGGTTTAATTTAAAACCATCCGGAACTATGTTCATAGTTTGTGCAGGGTATATTGAATATGTTTGCTGTGAGGGTAGCATAAGCATAGAGTAGTTCCCAATTGCAAACAAATCGCCTTTTGCGTTATAGTTCAATTGGGAGATACTTGATAATGGCAAAGTTGGATTATAGTCTATCCAGGTTCTACCCCCGTCTGATGTTTTCTTGAATACAAAATGTTGGGCGACAATTCCATTAATTGAATCGGCAAAAGTCAAAGCAGTTATTGGTTTATTATACTCAGTTGCAGTCAATACAGATTGCCATTTCTCACCACCATTAGTGGTTCTAAATACATTCATGGAACTGCTTGAATAACCATTCAATTCATCTTTCATCAGAATGTTATTTAATTCTTTTTGAGTATCCATTACGTACCATGATAATCCAAAGTCTGAAGTTTTATAAAATGCGCCTCTGTTTCCCGAAGAATCAGAATAAGCACCTACGCCTATAACTTTCCCCGGTGAAACTATTTGCGATTCACTAAGCCAAATGTTTTCAACCACCGGTCCCTTAATCCAGGTTTGTCCACCATCTGTTGATGAAACCAAATTTTTATAGGCTTTTAGAGTAAGCATATCACCACTAAATACATTCAATGCTTGAAGTCCTGTATTATAAACCGGTAAAGTGAGTTGCTGCCAGGTTTCGCCATAATCAGTTGACTTAAAAATTCGTTCCTGCTCCATTATTAAATATATAATTCCTTCGGAAACTCCAAACAACCATATATATCGCCCAAAAGATTCCGGAATAGATTTTTGCTGCCACGTGTATCCCGCATCAAAACTGATTAAATATTTTCGTCTATAGTCGTATCCTTTATTCCAGGCAATTGCTGTTTGCTCTTCAATGTTTACAGGTTTCGAATCGAACACAATTTTGGAAACTAGAACGTCAGTTTCGGAGGTTATTTTTGAATATGAATTTCCTCTATCATCTGATTTATATACACCTAATGTTGCAAATAAATAAATTTTGCCGTTCACAGATGAGTACAAAACATGGTAATAGTAAGACGATGAGTAAAGGTGATTTAAGGGAAATGATAAAGTCCATGATTTTCCCGCATCCGTAGTTTTTCGTTGAATAACATTTGCATCATTGTAGTATCCAATACTACCCAAAACTATCCACTCATTTTCATTTATCGATATAACATTTTCAAACAACTCATCTGGATAGTAAGTTATATTCCATGTTGATCCCATATCAGTGGTAATTTGAATAAACCCCTCTCTTAATTGAGTACCTGCCCGATATATAGAGCCAACTGCAATTCCAATTCCGGAATTTGTAAATCGAATGTCAGAGTATGAAACCTGATTCATGCTATCTGAGACCAAACCTGTATTTAGTTTTTGCCAGTTATAACCGCCATCAGAACTGTACCAAATTGAACCTTCATTACCGCTGTAATAATAGCTTTTTAATACCCATAGCTGATTTTCATTCAACGCAAACATTCTGGAAAGTGTGCCACCGGTTGTATTATAAAATGGTGGTGATAGTAACGTCCACGTGTTGCCTCCATTATTGGTGATATACAAACCGACTCCCAGTTTCCATCCTCTCTGTTGTGATGCAAAAAGCACACGGTTAGAACAGAAACCAATGTCTGCGGTTTTAATCCAGGAAATTCCGCCATTAGTTGTTTTGAAATCTCCATGTGAAGCATCAGTAATAAATCCGTTAAGAGAATCAGAAAATGCAATACCCTGATACTTACCTAAACCTGGAGAAAATTGATTATAGGGAGTATATGCTGATAACATTTGAAATTCATCAGTCCAAGGATTTAATTTCATTACTGAGTTATTATCACTCCACAAAAAAACTTTATCCTCTACAATACAAGAGGAGTAAACCCCTAACATTGGAGGATTGGGAGCTAACCACTTCCAATTGGTTTGTGGAAACAGTGATTGAACAATTATCATTGCAAAGATACAAATCAGCAATCGTCTCATTATTTTTCCTCCCTGTGCAAAATTACATCTCTGTTGAAAAGAACTTCAGGATAGATAGTTACATTTAATAATTCCGGTAAATAACCCTCTTTAATAAATAGCAGATTAACATTATCTGTTAGGGTTATTGTGTACTGATAACTTCCATCACTAGTCGCAACGACTGAGTCTCCGAAAAATGCTGATTGGTAGTCAAATAAATATTCTCCGATACCGTTTGTGATATCATTCGGTTGTCCTACATCACTTACGATGAACATTCTTTTCTCATTTTCATACCTCAATTGCCCGTCTTTCAGTGTCCTCAGCTTTATGTTATACAGTCCATTCCGGAGTTGTAACTGACTTACAATCTCATTGAAGTGATATTGGTAAAGACCCGCATTTTGAAACTCTGAAAAACGAAACTTCTCCTTGCCAGATATTACTTCGCTAAGTGTAAACTCAACATTCAAATCTTCAGGGATAGAATAACGCAAAAATGATGAGTTATAGACCGGGTTAGGAAAATTTTGATAAAGGTTATGAGAGAAAGAATCAGGCGAGAAAAACTCAGGTTGTTTAGGCAATGTTGAATAAACCGGAAGATAAGTATAGTGATAAAGGCAATAGACTTTTACGTCACGTAAAATGTTGCCTTTATTATCCATTACAACACCGGTTATACCAAAACTAGTTTGATTTGGCGCGAGTGGTGCATATTCATCACAGGAATTAAAAAGGAGAAGAAACAAAAAAATAACTAAAGTGCCTTTTGAATGATTACCCATTGTCCATACCCCATTAATTTATTGTCCAAAACTAATTGAATATTATTTATTTAGTCAATACCATTTTCCTTGTCTCAACAAACTCCCCAACTCTTAGTTGATAATAGTAAACCCCACTCGCCAACTGCGATCCATCAAACTCAACTTCATAACTGCCAGCATTTCTGTACTCATTGACAAGTGTTGCAACTTCTCTTCCAAGTACATCATATACTTTTAATGTTTGATGACTGCCGACTGGTGACTGCCAACATATCTTCGTGCTTGGGTTGAACGGGTTTGGGTAGTTTTGGGAGAGGGAGAATTTTATCGGTGCTAATGTTACTTCAACTACATCTGAGTATTCATAACTCCCATCAAAGTCTATTTGCTTTAATCTGTAATAAAGTTTTGAAATATTTATTCTATTAACATCATCGGTGTATGAATAATTTTGTTGTTCGGTTGTTGTGCCTCTGCCTTCTCTAAATCCAATTCTTATCCATTCAGTTTTATTTGTGCTTCGTTCTACTTCAAAGCCATAGTTATTTATTTCGGATGCGGTTGACCAGTCAATATTTATTTCAGTATTAACAGGTTTTGCAGTAAAAGTAATTAATTCAACCGGTGTACCTCCGTTCAGTGTATGAATAATTTTGCCATTGTTGCCCACAGCCCATCCGAGATTTTCATTAATAAAAAAGACTGAGTTTAATACACCTGTGTTTAAATACTGTTCATACCAATTAGTGCCACCATCTGTTGTTATCATAACAAAATCAAGATTGGGATTTGGAGGAACCTGCATTTTATAACCAACCGCATACCCTATGCTGTTATTAAGAAAATCAATTGAGTTGATAAACCGCGTATTACTCCAATATGGCTGTGTCCAACTTAATCCTCCATCAGTGGTTTTTGAAAATTGGGCACTACCAAGAGTGTTATGGCTTAAGAATCCGGTTTGTCCGTCTTTAAGTTCCAACCACATTGGTGAACCTGAAAAGGTAACTGTATAATAATTCCAGTTGTTTCCACCATCAGTCGTTTTTAGCAAACCTGACCACCCAATAACAATTCCCGAAGTATCGTTTATAAAATCCATTGCTTCAAATATCTCTAATGATGTTTGATATTTTATTTCCCAGGAAACTCCGCTATTTGTTGTATGATAAATATGTCTTAAAATTGCTGCGTTGTTTGAAACTGCCCAACCATTGTTAGAGTTAAAAAACTTAAACCGAACAAGGTAGTTTGATGTTGGCCAGGTAGATGAACTCCATGTGTTTCCACCATTGGTGGTTTTGATAAATTCATCATCGCCACCAGCCCAGCCGATGTTCGAATCAATAAATTGAATAATACTTATTGTAGCATCAGAATTTGTGTTTAGTTGTTCCCAGGAATTACCTCCGTTTGTTGTCTTAATTATCAGCCCATTTTCACCGCAAGCCCATCCTTCATTCGCATTAATAAAGAATACAGCTTTTAGATTTTCAGTTGTACCACTATTTTGTTGCAGCCACTGAGCATTTACATTTAAAGTAAAAATTGCAATAAGGGAAAAAATAAATTTCATAATTAACTCCCATTATTTCATTAAAATCATTTTCATTGTTTCAACAAACTCCCCAACCTTCAACTGATAATAGTAAACCCCGCTCGCCAACTGCCTATTGCCTACTGTCGACTGGAATTCAACTTCATAACTGCCAGCATCCTTATACTCATCAACAAGTGTTGCAACTTCTCTTCCAAGTACATCATATACTTTTAATGTTTGATGACTGCCGACTGGTGATTGCCAGCTTATCTTCGTGCTTGGGTTGAATGGGTTAGGGTAGTTTTGGGAGAGGGAGAATGTCTGAGGATACTGATTGTTATCATCTATTCCGGTAGGTCCATTCCAAATACAATTATAATATCCGGTATCAGGGGAGTAAGATGTTTCAGGTATTATTCCTTTATCAACCGCCACTATTCTATAATTATAGTCGAAACCACTCTTCATTAAGTTCGTATCAATGTAGGTAGTAACGCTATAATTAGGGAAGGAACTTGTGAAGACATTAATCGTTGGTTGGATAATTAATGAATCCTCCTTTGAATAATACGATTCAAGTTTGACAGAATTTATAAAATTGATTGCTGAACCCGGGGTCCCAGGAGGTCTATACTTGTTGTGCTGATGAGTTACGGTGAAGTTAAGATTAAAATTTCTCGTGTTTATTACTGTAATTGGATTTACATTTATCTGTGGAATATAATGGTCTGAAAAATAATAGGCATTTCCTGATGAATCATATAATATTGCCATGATTAATGATTGACTATTCCATCCTAAGTTTATACTATAGCTATACTGATAGATTCCTAATCCATCAGCAAAAAGCTCACGCCGATTACCATAAGGCATACCTAATGAAATTTGATAACCTTTATAAAGGTAATTCGAAGAAAAAAGATTTGTATTACCGCTTAAAACTATTGCTGGATAATAAAGTTGAATGAAAGTATCGCCAGGTGCTTTGTTAAAATCCATATAAACTAGATCGGTTTCATTTGACCAAGCATACAATTTTTTGTCTTGATCAGAGTATCTCAACCAAGTATTGAAACTACTACTGCCTATGACACCAGAATAAAGATGGTAAGTATTATTATTAATTGAAGTATCCCTTAACACCTCCCTGTTTACCAATCTATAACTAGAATATGAAGTTCCAATTTCCTCAATAAATTGATAAAGATTCCCGATGTTCAGGGGCATATAAGTATTATTTTCAGAAATGTGTGATAAAGGAGATGTACTTTGTATTCCTTTTACCTCGTTCCAACTAATTTGTCCACATACACAAATATTAAACAACAAACAGAAAAAGAAAACATTTTTCATTTTATCACTATCATTTTTTTTGTTTCAATAAACTCACCGACTTTTAATTGATAATAATAAACTCCACTCGCTAGTTGCGATCCATCAAACTCAACTTCATAACTGCCGGCATCTCTGTACTCATTCACAAGTGTTGCAACTTCCCTTCCAAGCACATCATATACTTTTAATGTAGTGAGTAGAGACGCATCGCGATGCGTCTCTAAGAGGGGAATACTAAATTTTATTTTCGTGCTGGGGTTAAATGGGTTGGGGTAGTTTTGTTCTAACTTAAATTCGCTTGGTATTTGATCAGGGTCATCATCAATACCAACTACGAAAGTTGTATCGCCGTATATTTCTCTATTAATTTCACAGCCTTTCAGGTCTCTCCAAGAGCCTCCAAATTCACAAAAAGCATCCCGGTAATAACCAATTCCATCTACTAATGAAAATGCCGGGGGTAGAAAACCAAGAGGTGAGAAATTTCGAATCAGTCGGTTTTGACCAAAAATAAATTGTATTTCTTCATTTTCTAAAACAAAACCTCCGTATTGACATGACGAATCAAAACAAACTGTGTCGCCAACTTCCATCCTAAAATTATAAATGGTTAATTCGATAGTATCACCCCAAATATTAGATAAACTTTTTAGTAACCCATTTATCGAATCAATCCTTACATAATTGTAATTATAAGCGAGTGGAGGTTCTAATTTATAGTATGTATGACTATTTACTATTGTATCTCCAGTCACTCTGCAAATTTCATCATAACTATCTGTTGGCCAGAAACAATTTTCATCTAACTCTGTAATTTTATAAATCCATTTGTTTCCGACTGTGATCGGGAACCAATCAAATAATTCAGGAGAAACAGGTAAGTTTTTAATTATCGAAATTTCTCCAAGTACAATTTTGTATATAGTATATGGAGTAGCAGCAAAGATTGTTTCAGTTCCCGCTTTTTTATAGAGACCAACTATTTTATTTGCTAAACTTCTAAAGTATGTGAATGTATAACCATTGTTAGTCGACCTGTAAATCTTCTTACCATCCGAAAGATATATTATGCCTGATTGTAATGGATCAATTGTTATAAACAAAGGGTTTTCACTGTGATAGGTTTTTGTCCAGGTAAATGCATCGCCTTTGTTGTTGGAAACATAAAATGCATAGCCGCCATAAGTTTTATTTACCCGGTAAACGTGATACTGATTTACATCATATAGAATTTTTGTATAGTCATCGAAGAAAATTTTTGATGTATCAACCAGTGCACCTCCTTTAACAAACCTGTTTTCAAAGTCATACCCGAAGAATATATTATCATCGTACTCAGTTAGATTAAAAAATTCATAATCAGTAAGCAGAAGAATAGAATCTTCAGGGAATGTAAATCCGCCGTCAAAACTTCTTCTTATTGCGTCTCCGACAAAGGCAAAAACTTTAAGTGGATTTTGTTTTGATATATCAACCCGATAATATCCCCCCATCCCGCCATAGACTACTGTATCATTCCTTGCAATGTATGAATGATTATCAGGATAAATTGTGTAACCGACATTCATAAAATTTTCTGATTGATTCGGAAAGAATTCAAAATCCAGAACAGCTTTTGCTGTTTGACTACCGGGATAACTATTATAGTATGCTTCCATTATAAAAGTTTCTGTACCCGAATTCACATCATATTTATAAACAGGACTGTAGTGAAATCCTTGTGAACCAAGCCGGTAAATGAGATGTGTATTTCCCTGCTGGTCTTCAATTCCATCAAGTGAGTGAAATGTTTGTGACAAATTTAAAGGAGAGAAAAGTACAACGATGAGGAGTAATTTTTTTATCATAACCTACCCTTTAGTTTGATAAATGAATACTTAGCGCTGCTTATTAAACGGTAATTACAGGCAGTATTAATTGTGGGTGCCCGAAAATTACCCTTACTAATTATTTTCTGACTTTATTACTATTACTAGTATAATTCTAAGTCAAACGTAACTAAAAGATATTCTTATATCAAGATTTAATTTTTTCTTTGCCTGGTGATTTCAAAAAGAAGAATTCCTGTCGCTACTGATACGTTGAGTGATTGTATCTTGCCCGTCATAGGTATTTTTATTCGGTGATCGCAAAGATCTGATGTGAGTTTTCTTATTCCCTTTTCTTCATTGCCTACTATAAGTGCAGCCGGCATTTTATAATCAATAGTTGTGTATTCAACCGAATCACTTAGTGTCGATCCAATAATCCAGAAACCATTTTCTTTTAGTTGTGTGATCAGTTGTGAAAGATTATTAATAACACACATCATTATATGTTCAGTTGCTCCGGCAGAAGTTTTAACAACAGTATCATTTACAGATGCGCTGTTATTTTTTGTTATGAATACTCCGTCAACTCCTGAACACTCAGCAGTTCTTAAAATTGCACCGAGATTATGCGGATCCTGGATCTGGTCAAGTATAACAACAAGCGGATATTTTTTTTCTTTTGATCTTTTGATTATCTCTTCCGGAGTGTAATACTTTTGAAATGATTTACGTGCAGCAACGCCCTGTGAGTTTGGATTTTTAACAATCGTTTCAAATTTGTCTTTGGAGATTTCATTGCACTTAATTCCCCTTTTCTTTGCAGCGATTCTAATAACATCAACAATACCTCCGCGCTGCCCGTAAAGTAAATAAACCTGTTCAAGTGCTTCACCTGAATTAATTGCTTCCAGTACAGGTTTACGTCCGATTATCAGGGACATTCATGATTCCAGTAAAATGTTCAAGACTTTTTTTGTTTTTGATTTTCCGGTTTTATCGGAGGAGGAATATATTTTTTGATTTCAGTTTGTTTTGCATAGTTGATGATCCCGCCAATTCCTATGAAAATCAATCCGACAGAAATTAATTGTGCTTCAGATAGACCTAAAAATAATCTCGGATTAAGTCTGATGAATTCGACCAATAGTCTTGACGTGCCTGAGAATACTAAGTAGAACATAAATAATTTTCCATCTGACCATTCTTTTTTCCGAAGCTTCCACAAAATTGAAAAAATTAATACAGCAATAAGGAATTCATAAATCGGAGTTGGATGAAGAGGTGTATTGTCAGGTACAATTCCGTTAGGATAACCCGCAGCAATTTCACTTCCTCTAAACATTGAAGAAGGAGGAACTGTTCCGTTTTCATAATTTGTACCCCATGGAAGATCAGTCGGAATTCCGTAATCTCCATCACCCGCAAGGTGACACCCGATCCTGCCAATACCGTAAGCAAGCGCTAATGAAGGCGCGGCTATATCGGCTACAACAAGAAAAGGAATTTTTTTCTTTTTCATGAAAATCCAAATTGCACCAATTGCAAAAATCAATCCGCCGTAGAATGTTAATCCGCCCGGTGAGAATGCCATTTCAACTGGATTATTGAGAAAGTCTTTCCAGTTTTCTATAAGATGAAAAACTTTTGCTCCAACTATTCCAAAAATTATTGCAAGAAGTGTAATGTTAGTCGCAAGATTCGGGTCAAGTTTTTTTCTTTCAACTTCTTTAGTCAAAAAATAACTTGCTGTAATGAATGCTATACCGAGCATCAAACCGTAACTGTAAACAGTAAACGGACCAATATCAAAAAGTTCCGGGTACATTATCTTATACCTTTATTTATAAAACTGAATTTATTTTGTTGAACATTAAAGCTGCAAAACTGTCTGTTGTTTTCTTTTTCAGGAAGAAATGTTTCCAATATTATAATTTCTTTTTTGAATACGTTAATATCGAAAACAGCGCTGTTTATACTTCCATCCTGTTTTAAAATGTTAATTGTGTATTTACCGTAAAGATCTTCAAATAATAATTCTGTAACTGCTGGACTTGGCTCATTGACGTAATTATTTTTGGCTTTAAGTCCGATTATGCTGATATAAACTACATTTTTCTTTTTTTTGAATTGAAGGGAAAGTTCATAACTCAAAAAGGAGAAGTACTGAACCGTTTCGACTTCAATGCAATAATACTGAACATCCGAAGCTGTTTTTGTTTTAAAATAAATATTGCAGTTGAATTCTATCTCAGATTTTTTTTTGTGAGGTGTGTGATCCTTGATTTTATCAATTTTCTTTTCCCTGGGTCTGGAAATTTTGGGAATGTCTTTAGGTTTTTTTAAAGACATCAGTTTCTCACAATGTTTTTGATTTTGCTAAGTTCATCCAGATTTATTTTCTGCTCTTCGCCAGTGGACATATTTTTGAGATTCATCTGTCCTGACCTGAACTCGTCACCGCCGACAAAAAGTACAAACTTTGCGTTCATTTTATTTGCTTCGCGCATTTGTGCTTTAACACTTCGTTGTAAATAATCAAAATCACAGCTCAATTGTTCTCTTCTTAACAGTGAAGAAATCTCTGCGCTTTTCATTTCAAGTTCTTTATCAATTCTGATGATATATATATCAATTGAATCTTCGGGCAGGTTGAGTGATTTTTCATTTTCACACGCAAGAAGAATTCTTTCCATTCCTGCTGCAAAACCTACACCGGGAGTCGGCTTACCGCCAAGTTCTTCGACAAGCAGATCATATCTTCCGCCGCCGCACAATGCACTTTGCGAACCTACACTTGAACTGACAATTTCAAAAGTGGTTTTTGTATAGTAATCAAGTCCGCGGACTAGTGAAGGATCAACATCAAAAGGAATTCCGCATAACGTTAAATACTCTTTTACTACAGAGAAATCTTTTTTACTGTCATCATCAAGATAATCAATAAGAAGCGGTGCGGATTTCATGATATCAATATCAACTTCAATTTTGCTGTCGAATATTCTCAGAATATTTGTTTCAAATCTTTTTCTGCTTTCCTCGGAAAGTTTTTCTTTTTTATCTGAAAGAAAATCTCTTAATACTTTTTTATAGTTCTCACGAACATCCGGTATTCCAAGTGAATTAATTTTAACGGTAAGATTTTTTAATCCAAGATTTTTCAGGATATGAAAAGCAAGTTGAATCATTTCAGCATCAAGTAATGGTGAGGTGCTTCCGAGAGCTTCAGCGCCAAACTGATGAAATTGTCTTAACCTCCCTGCCTGTGGTCTTTCCTGCCTGAACATAGGCGAAATGTAATATAACTTGTTGAGAGATTGCTGAGCTCCAAGTGAGTGTTCTATAAAGGCACGAACAACTCCTGCAGTCATTTCAGGTTTAAGAGTTATACTTGTTTCGCTTCTGTCTTTAAATGTGTACATCTCTTTGCTTACGATATCGGTTTCTTCACCAATACCTCTTGCAAATAATGCGGTCTCTTCAAAAACCGGAGTACGTATTTCTTTGTAATGAAATTGTTGAAATGTTTTTCTTAATAGATTTTCAAGATAATGCCACTTAGAAATTTCGTCAGGCAGAATATCTTTTGTTCCTGTTATAGCTTTAATCATACAGCAGATAATCGGGCAAGTAACTGATTGGTGTTAATATATTAATTATAATAGATGGTTTACACATCAAAATAGTTTTCTTCTTCGGCTTTGAACAATGAAATAATTTCTGCAGCAGTTTTAGCATTTAAAAGCTGGTTGCGGAAAACATCTTTGTTCATCATTCGCGAAATCCTGCTCAACAGTTTAATGTGTGTGCTTACAAGGTTGTCTTTTCCAACCAATAAAAAAACAAGAT
>JAEXTA010000250.1 GCA_023453665.1 Bacteroidota bacterium
TCATTTGCTTAAGCTATATAATAACGTTGCCGATGATCCGCCGCCCAGAACATCAATGCAGATTAAAACGACAAAGCCAAAGATTTAGAAAACTGCACTTATCTTTCTTTGCAAGTGCAGTTTGCAACAATGTTAATTAATAGAACAACATTGAACAACAAACTTAAAACGGAAAAACCAAGTCAATAATATTTGAAAAACCCGAGTGCGAAAATGCGGGCGGGTTGATTGGCTTGTTATATACACGTTTAAGAAAGATCTCTTAATTTTCTTTTAAGTTCTACTTCTACATTTATGATAAGCATCATCCCACCCATTACTCTTTGTATTTTAACTAAACCACTATCTGATAAATCTTGTAAAATAACTATGACTAACCGATGAGGAATTTGCAATTGTTCCGAAATATCTTTTGAGGTTCTTACTTTTTCATTTACTAGCTTAAGCGAAATATTTTGTTCATACTCATCATAATTATTAAAATATTCTGAGGAAAAAATTTTAAGTCCATAATTTGTTATAGAGAAAGCTGGAGTTTGCCCTCCAAGTACTTTCATTGTTTCAATGTAATGATACTTATCTAGTATTTCTAAAGTGTCAAATACTTCGTTTTCTGGTATATCATACTTTTTTATGGTTTCCAACAAATTAGCAGTATTAACAATCTCTGAATTTGTATCAAAAATAATTTTGCAAGCTTCACTGAAAATAATAGAATCAATTTTATTTAAGTTATAATAAGTAATTTGATCTATGAAAGTATGGCGAGGAAGATTTCCTAATGTAGGCTTATCAGTAGTACCCAAAATCGACATTTTAATTTCATTGTACTCATCAGCGTAATTTGATAGGTCATTAATTCGAATCCACACTGTACTTTTTAAACTCTCTGGGATTTCGCAATCTTCAATAACAATAGGAATGAGTTTCGTTTTTTCTTTTATTCTTTTGACGAAACCAGCATTCATTTCTTCTTTAACCCAAGGTTTTTGAACACTAACTTTTGAAAGTACAATTATAATCGCATTTGCATTCTTAATTCCTTCTTCAAATATTTTATCTACAAGACTATCACCAGGTTTCATTTCCCATTTATCTAGCCAAGCATCAATTCCATCCATTCTTAACTTTTTTGCAAATTCCTCAACAAATTTATTTTTGTCTTCGCTTGCATGACTTACAAATACTCTTGGATTCATTATTTAGCCTTCAGTGTATATAACTTACAATTATCCCGCATGAATTTAGTTGATTAAGGAATATGGATATGCACGCGGTTGCACAACTATTATCACTTGTTCAATTATTATTTCCCTTTCCGCTTTTCATACAATCATAACCTGTACACCTGCCAACAAAGCTTTACCCTGGGATTTTCGAAAAGATCTTGGGGTACTGAATAAAATCAGTTATAACTTAATTTAATTTATTTGGAGATTCAATAAAAATCGATTTTATTTTTCATTCATTAGTTTGATGTTTTTTTATTAAAACGGATACGCTTATTCCTATTTTTTAATACTGAAATTCTAGCATCCGCAAACTCGGATTGATGATGTATCCATCTATCATATTCTTTTGATTCTGATTCAATATGTCTTAGAGCATCAAAAATATTATACCTCCTTTCGTTTATATCAACATCAATTCTGAAACCCTTCATTGTGATATCATCCGCGCTTAAAAAAATATTGTAACCAGGGAAATTATTTCTAATTTCGTAATGAAGGGCTACTATACCATCTAGGATGACAACAGCTTGAGGAATGGCTTTAATGGTTTTTGTTATTTTCCCTAGTTTATGATCATAGTAGGGGATATTAGTAGGTTTTCCGCCCTTTAATAACTGTGATAAATCATTTATTAAATTTGTAAATCGCGTCGCATTGGGGTCATAACCACTTATTTTTTCTGATACTCTTTCCTTTCTACTTTTAAGGTATCCATCGAGTTCGATGTGTATGGTAGAATAATTTTTTTCCTCAAAATATCCTTTGAGTTTCTTGCAGAATTCAGTTTTACCTAATGCTGCAGCTCCCGAAACCGCAACTACATATGATATTGATCCTGCGTATCCAACATTGGGTAAACTGGTTTTTAATATTCGAGTCACTAAATCCTTGTAAGCTGAATCTTTCATGATAACCCCATTAAATATTTAATGTACTTACTTGAATTAATTATTATGAACGCTGTTATTGAAAATTATTAATTATTCTATCTAAGGCATTTTTTTGTTTTATAATTGAGCATAAATAATCCATCAGTTCTTTCGAGTGTTCAATGATTATATATTCCCAATAGTTTTCAAATGCTTCCAGCAAATCAATAGACCAATGATCAAATAGGGTAAATGATATATGTGATACCAGTAATTCAATATCTTCCTTTGTTCTAACTCGTTTGTAAAATTTAGAAGCAAACTCAGTAGTCCAGTTGAAGTTTGGGCAGAAACAGAAGTCAGTTGTAGTTATCGAATCACCAAGTTGTTCTAATATTTCTTCACCCCTATAACAATAAGGGCAGTGATGCACCCGAAAATATGCATCAGTATTGTGACAAATATTTAAATAATTTCTTAGTTCAGCATCAGAAGTGATTTTGGAATTCCATTCAAATGAATCAAAATCCCATCTGTTCTCAAACCTATCAATCAACTCGATTGTAAACGGAATACTTGTATTTCCTGAAAGTAATTCCCAATCCCAATGATCCTCATACTTTTCTATAAACTTCACAGACCATGGGAGATTTGAATTATAACTGATTGTGGTTTTGATAATACCTGCCTGCTCATGAACCTAATAAAATAAATCCATAAAATGTTCGTCAATGAACTCTTCAGTCCAGGGAAATGTTTCATTGCCACTAAAAGCTTCCATATTTATTTTTGATTCGAATTCTTTAAACAAAGATTCACTCCAGACAATATTACCATTACAACTTATCCAATACCAATTTAATTTATCAGTGTATATGCTGAGTTCATCATGTGAAAAAGGGTAGCCCATAGAGATTATTGTCTTCGCGAATGAGGTATGCCTGCCCAGGAAATTTATTATTCGGTCTATTTCTTCCATATGCTTGTAATATCTGTTATCCAATCTAAAAAATCCTTTCGAAAAATTTTTGAAAAAATTTTTATAAAAAATGTATGAGGCTTTTGTCTATAGGGGTGCCGTGTCGATAATAACAGCTACCCCCCCATATATCAGCTTACTCTATCTCAAATATTTATTCATTTCTATAATCACTCTCGATTGATGCTGAGTGGTTATTGAAGACTAACTATCAGATGGAGATTAGTATGAAGAAATCTCGGAAGGTTTACTACGTTCAACAGGGTAGAGGTATCGTACCATTTATCCGTATTTCTGGAAAATACCTGACTCAACACGGTATAAATATCGGAGATAGTATAGAGCTTACTTTTTCCCAGGGAGAAATAATCATAAATAAATCATCAACTAAACAACAAGAAAGGAGTAAGGTATGATGAACCTTGAACAATTCTGTTTTCCAGTAGAAGAAAGGGAAGTGTATTTCTCTTCAAACAGTTCATTCTTCGATTGGAAAGCAAATAGTGTTGTCAAAAAACCTTCATCAAAGATAGCAGAAAACTATAAGGCTATCGTCAGAGGTGACAACAACAAAATCATCAGCGTGGTGAACAGGAATTACAAACTTGTTCCCAACAGGGAATTGATTGACCAGCTAATGGAACAACTCAGGAAGACCGATCAAAGGTTTGAGGTTGAACCGCATCATTCTTTCGTCAGAGATAACAGAATGAGACTGCAGGTCAGATTTCCTGAACTTAAAATAAAAGATGACTCTGATGATGGTATGGCTTTGTCACTGTACATTCATAACTCATACGATATGTCCGAGGGGGTTAGAATGTACTGGGGTGCTATCAGAGCTATATGTACGAATGGTGTTGTATTTGGACAGGTACTTGCTAAGTACTATGCCAAACATACAAAAGGTTTTGATCTCAATGACCTTAAACAAACTCTTGAAGAAACATATTCTCAGATTCCTGATATTCAGCAGCGTCTTGAAGTACTGGAATCATTGAGAGTAAGTGAATCATTCGAGAATGAGATTAAAGACAAGATGGGTATAAAGTTGCATAAACAACTGTTATGGGAGAATAATCAGAATCCTCTTAATACTCTCAATCAATTGCAGCTTTTCCACCTGGTAACCAACATAATCTCTCACCGAATAAGACACGAGCTGCAGGCAAAGTATCAATTCTCAGCAAGTAAGCTATTCAAATTATAGAAGGAGTAAGCACTATGTCATTCCTTATTTTTGATGTAGATCATTCTCTTGCTTCAATTGGCGGAGACCAGGCAGCAGCTAAACTATCATCACTAAAACCGATCAAGATTACAACTGGAAGTACTCAGGTAATGGAAGCATTAGGCAATCTGTTTGTCAAAGAAGAAACAGAAGTAAATCATCCATTACTTTCCAGGAATATGAAAACAACGACTGTTAGTAAAAGCGAGTTAGCTAAATCTCACAATCTTGAAGGTGTAGTGATAGATACAGTTAGTCATTTGTTCAGACGTGATATGAGAATACTTGAATCCAAAAATAAATCAGAAAGACTTGAGATGCAGGATTGGGGAAAACTCGAAAGAGTGTACAATACCCTCATAGCAAGTCTGATTCAATTACCAGTTTGGGTTATAGTTAATTCACATATCAGTTATGATAAAAATGATTTGGGACAATTTCTGTTCTATCCTCAACTCAAAGGCTCAACTAAAGATTTTATTTCTGAGTACTTTGATTGTATTCTCTATACAAGAGTCAGTAATGCAAATGGAAGAATACAATATCTATGGCAGACTAAACCAGACAGTCAAAGATTCGCTAAAGATCGCTTGGATGTATTGGAGCAGGTAATGCCACAGGATTTTGGTACTGTACTCTCCAGATATAAAGAGAAGGGAATTGAGTTTCCAAAGATTCTTGTTATCGGAGAATCAGGTACAGGTAAGTCCAGGGCATTGCTTACACTTAATAAGAAACAGGAAGATCCATTCAAAAACCGAAGCAATGGAAAATCTATTGTAAATCTTGTCAACTGATTCAATTACAATAAATTATTGTACTTCACTTCAATTTTAAGAATTCAATAAAATCAATCAAAACAATCGCTCAGAAAGGAGCAAAACTATGAACTCAGCAGCTTTAGTTAGTTTCAGATATATGCCTTATTTCATTCAGAAGGCAGTCATTAAAGGAATCCAGCCTCTTTACAACAATGAGGTTTATGGTATCATCTGGAATCTCGATCTTTCCGTACTTCTTGAAATTCATAAGAAAGATGGGAGCACTTACGAGTACCAATTAAATATCAGATGTAATTTCAAACGGGATCACACTGACCGAATAATAGGTTGGGGAAGTGCTTTCAAACTTCAGAAATTATTTCAGAGTCTTAATGTGACAGGTATAATTCTTTCAGATGGTACAATATCACAACAGAGTCTTGATCAGCTTATCGGTAAAGAAGTATTCGTTCTAAGTTACATATCAGGATTAAAGGATGATGGTAGTCACAGGTTCCAAATGTGGGATTTACTTTCCGCAGACAGAACTTCACTGGAAGAAGATTTCAAGTATTCCAATGAAAGAGGATATCCCCGTAATTACCACCCTGAACTTATACTTGAAACAATTGGACAGGAACAAGAGAGAGGTACAGTACTCTCAACAGGAAATGAACCAGAAGATGATGGATTCTATATGTGAACAATAGAGAGAGGCTAAACAGTCTCTCTCTTTTTTTTATTTAACTACAATAAATAGACAAAAAGTATATACTTATCACTTATTATATATAATATGTATATAATTATAGATCTACATTATCCCATTCTGAACTTTTAGCACTTTCAGTGGTTTTGGGGATAAGGGCATATACACCATACCTGATGTTTTCAATATAAATCCCAATCATTTTTCTTAGTAATTGGCTTACGGTACTCTCTTTTTTACCTAACTTTTTTGCAATCTCAGAAGTTCTCATCTCGCGTTTTTCTTTGACAAATAAATTTATTATTTCCATCTGCTCAGTTGTGATTCTATAGAGTGGTATTTTATCTTTCAATGTCCAGAGAAAAGTTTCCTTATCGAATTCAAGTCTTAACTTTTGATTCTCAATATCTTTTCCTTGAATATGGAAAGAAATGTATCCTGTTTCCTCTTCAAGTATCCATATGCTATCGGCAGCACCAGCTATACCATTGCTTCCTGATACTCTGTTTAAGCCCGCATTTGAGGAATCTTTATTTGTATGATGAATAAGTAAAATCGCAATTTTTAACTTTTGTGCCAACTTTCGCAATCCACTAATTGACTCATAATCATCAAAGTAGACATTCGATGAGGAATTATTTCGTTTAATCGCCGCAGCATAAGTGTCAATGACCACTAATTCGGCAGCAGTTTCAACGATTTGTGTTTCTAAATCTGTCAGATTTCTGGAATCGAATCTTTGTTCCTGATATCTGAATTTCAAAGTATCAGGTGGATTTATTTTGTATGATTCTGTGATTGCTTCAATTCTATCCTTAATTCGTCTCTCGGAATCTTCAAATGGAAAGTAGAGTACAGTTCGTTTTTTCGTGGGATATGTTTGGAGAAAACGAATGCCCGTACTAACTGCAAATGAAAGATTTAGTGCTAAAAATGATTTCCCTGTTTTCGGTGCTGCTGCAAGTATTGTTAAACCTTCTGGAAGTATTTGCGGGACTATCCATTTTATCGGATCTAATTCTTTTAATGCTAGTTCCTGGCTTGTTATTGTACCAATTTTATTATTCATATCGAACCTTTCTATTATTTATGTTTATTCTATAAAACTTATTAACTCAGCTAACGATTTCACTTCTAACTTGTTTGAATTGGGTATAACTATTCATTCGTACTCGATAATATTTTTTCTTGAGCTGAGTTTATATTTTTCCCCTTGGTCAGATTTGTATTTCCACCGATACCTTTTCTATTAGGATTTTTTCCTTGCCTGAAATGGTATAGATCACAATCAAAGTGTTGACAATTTTTTACTTCTTTCGGACTGTACGTGCTGCAGTCCAGACAATTCAATCGGATAGCTTTCACTGGTGTAAGTTTATCATCCATTTTTTTTCCAAAACGAAACAGGAAAAGCGGACAAGTATGGATAGGGCATAGCTTAACTTCTTTCACACTGCCGTTGCAGCACCACAAACAGTATGCTCTGATAGATTTTACAGGAGATTTCATAAAATCCTTTAAAACTAAAAAGCCGCATATCTGAAACTCTTATTTGCTTCCATTAGAGTTAAATACACGGCTTTTTATTTTGAAACCAATTTCCAAAGAGTTTATCTCTAATGGAAGCTGATCCCAACATAAGCTAACAGAATTGTGAAATCATTCACATTACTTCACAAAATTTTCACATTTTACGATTTGCCTATAGGATGGTCCCTTTTATTTTTTTCTTGACGAATATAAGATAGACAAGCTTTTTCAGTCCAAGGAAAACTAAATCGGTACTTTGCATATTCTAATCTCGTCTTTTTAGAAAGAGGGATATCATTAACATTTTTCAGTACTAGATTTGTAAACTCTTTCCTTGACCCTACGAATAGTATTTTACCGTCTTGATCTGGAGATTGCAAGATAGGTTCTGATTTTAATTCTGGGGTAATTAATCCTTTGAGATCATACCACCTTTTGAACTGGTAAATTATTGTTTCATAAAACTGTATCAATCGGGTAATCTTTGGATTTGAAATTGAAAATCTTTGATGTTCCTGACTCCAATATTTTTTTTCAGAAATAGCTTTAGTTAACTCAATATCATTTTTTTCTTTAAGTTTTTCTAAAATAATTTCGTGGTCCGAAAAATTAAACTCTGTATCAACTGCAGTTGTAAATGGAACCCCAGAATATTTACCCAAATCCAACTCCTTATTGTAAGTAAATCGAAACCCTGTATAATACCATCCTGCAGGTTCAGGTATTAATTGCCGATTTTCATTCATAGTTGAGTATTCACCCTCATACATATACATAATATCTGAGTATATACATAAAGGCTTAATTTCTTTCTTCATCTTATTTCCTTTAGAGATAATAATTCAAAAACTAATCTTGACTGATATGGCACTTATGGATCAAAGACTATCGACTGAAAATTAGTCTAATTTTAATAAATTTTCTTTGCTTCATCATCAGTATTCTGTATTTTTAAACATTATTTAGTCCACTAAGTTCAATGTAATACTTTGGCTGAGTAATACTGGGGAAAGTCTGAAAATTATTTATCATTTATTATAGTTTCAGGAACATGGGCATCACAGAAAACGAATGGCGAACCCGAAAAGAGAGAATCGATAAAAAGTTAAAATCTCTTTATCCTGCCTGGAAAATAATTCATACTTCTAAAGTGAAAGATTTCTCCAAACTTACCAATCACGCTGTTGAAGAATATCCTACCAAAAAAGGTTTTGCTGACTATGCTTTATTTGTGAATGGAATGCTGCTTGGAATTATTGAAGCTAAAAAAGTAAGTGTTGATCCACAAAATGTTTTAGAGCAAGCCAAAAGATATTCCAAAGATGTTATTGAAGGGATTGGCAATTGGGAGGACTATAAAGTTCCCTTTCTTTATGCGTCCAATGGTGAGATAATCTGGTATCTTGATGTAAGAATTGACAAAAATATTTCAAGAAAAATATCAAACTTTCATACTCCATCTGCGCTTTTAGAATTATATAATCGTAAAAATCCTAAGATTAACATATCAGATCTGCAAAATGATAAACTCAGAAATTACCAGGTAAAAGCAATTGAAGCGATTGAAAATGGAATAAGAAATCAAAAAAGAGAAATGCTTGTTGCTATGGCAACAGGAACAGGCAAGACATTTACTTTAGTTTCTTTGATATACCGATTACTTGAATCCAAACAATTTAAAAGAATATTATTCCTCGTTGATCGAAGAGCTTTGGCAGCACAGGCAGTGAGAGAGTTTGCATCATTTGAAACTCCAGTCAAGAATAAATTTGACCAGGAGTATGAAGTTTATTCCCAAAGATTTAAGAAAGAAGACTTTGGAGATGATGAACCGTTCAATCCTAAAGTATTACCTAAATCATATTTGACTAATCCAGATGCAACTAAAACATTTGTTTATGTTTCTACCATTCAGAGAATGACTATAAATCTATTTGGTTGGGAAAATTCATTTGATCAGGAAGCTAGCGACCCAGATTATGAAGATGAAGTTGAAGAATTAGAAACCCCGATTCCGATCCACACATTTGATTTGATAATTGCTGATGAATGTCACAGGGGATATACTGCAAAGGATACCGCTATCTGGAGAAAAACTCTTGATTATTTCGATGCAATAAAAATTGGTCTTACTGCTACTCCTGCATTACATACAACAGCTTATTTTAATAAACCAGTTTACAGGTATACCACTGAGGAAGCAGTTTTGGATGGTTATCTCGTGGATTACGATCCCGTAATTATTTCATCTAATGTTTTAATGAATGGAGCTTTCTTAAAAGAAGGTGAGCAGGTAGGAGTTATTGATACTCAAACAGGCAAGGAAACTTATGATGAATTAGAGGACGAGAGAAAATTTGAATCGGAAGAAATAGAAAGAAAGATTACATCTCCCGATACTAACAAAAAAATAATAGAAGAATTAGCGAAGTATGCTTATGAACACGAGAATGAGACAGGGAGATTTCCAAAGATCCTGATATTTGCAGTTAATGATCTACAGTTTACCTCTCACGCCGACCAGATTGTCAAGGTTTGTAAAGAAGTATTTAATCAGGGAGATGACTTTGTAAAAAAGATTACTGGCAATCCTAATGTTGACAGACCACTTCAAAGAATAAGAGAATTCAGAAACAGACCAAATCCTAAAATTGTAGTTACAGTGGATATGCTGAGCACTGGAGTTGACATTCCTGCACTTGAGTTTGTGGTATTTATGCGTCCTGTTAAGTCCAGAATACTTTGGGTGCAGATGCTTGGCAGGGGAACGAGATTATGTCCAGAAATAAATAAAAATAAATTTGTGTTATTCGACTGCTTTAACGGATCACTTATAAACTATTTTAATAACACAACAGACTTTAAGATTGAACCACCAGAATCAGAACCTATCTCTATAAAACAGGTAATAGAAAATATTTATCAAAATGTTGATAGGGATTATTTTACAAAAGTTTTGATAAAAAGACTGAGAAGAATTGAAAAGAATATGGATAGCTCTGCCAGGGATTTGTTTGCATTGTACATCCCTGAAGGTGATATTGGAAAATATGCTGCCAACCTGCCAAAGCAACTTCGAAATGATTTTTCTGGTACAATGAAGATATTAAGAGATCAAAAGTTTCAGGAATTACTTTTGAATTATCCAAGAGCAAAAAGAAGTTTTTTTATTGGCTATGAAATTGAAGATGAAGTAAAATCTGAAAAGTTAATTATGGGAGTAAAACCTGTTGATTATCTTAATTCCTTTATGAAATTCGTTAAAGAAAATCCTGAACATCTACTTGCAATTAAAATACTGTTAGAGAAACCAAGGGACTGGAATACTTCTGCATTAAATGAACTCAGAGAGAGACTGACCATAAATAAATTCCCTGAAAAGTATTTGCAGGAAGCTCATAAGTTAGTTTACAATAAATCCCTTGCAGATATTATCTCGATGGTAAAACACGCTGCAAAGAAAGAGGAACCGATATTAACTGCTGAGGAAAGAATAACAATCGCATTTGAAAAAGTAGTTAAAGGAAAGCCTTATACTTATGACCAGTTACAGTGGTTGGGGCTTATCAAACAACATCTAATACAAAACCTTACAATCGATGAAGATGATTTGAAATATGCCCCTGTGTTTGATGCAAAGGGTGGATTAAGTAAAGCAAGAAAGGTTTTTGGTAATGATGAACTTAAAAAACTAATTCAGGATATAAATTATCACGTAGCAGCCTAGTATGCATCCATTTTTCTCCGAAATAAAAACGTACCCTGAATTAGTTAATCAAATACGATTTGATTTAACTGAGTTACCAGAACCTTATGTCGGTAAGAATAAAATCAAAGCAATACTTTTAGGTGCGGATCCAACTAATGATGGCATAAAGACAGACAAAGGACCAAAGCAATTAAAAATAGTTTTTGGAATTAATTCAGAGTATGAAAAAATCTTCTTTGCACCACAGATGATTAATCTTAGTGCTTTGGAGATTGATAAAGATAACTTATTCATCCAAAATGTTTGCAGAAACTATTTCATTAATCAGACTGGTAACAACAAAAAATGGAATGCAATTGCTGAACTGTGGCTTAAATACTTAAAAGAAGAAATTGATGAATATCCTGATATTCTTGTCTTTGTAACGGCTGAAAAAATTATGAAAGTATTAACAAAAACAATTATTAAAGCCAGGGATTTTTATAATTATCCCGAAAAGTATTTGCCTCTCTATTCTGAATTAGTACAAAGAGACGTTTATCCATTATACAGACATCCAAATTATTATCTATCCAATAATTCTACCTATAAAAATTTTCTAAGAAAGAAATTGAACTGATATGTCAGACATAGTAAACAAACTCTGGGGTTTTTGCCACACTCTTCGTCACGATGGAATTGATTACGGAGATTACATCGAGCAGTTGACTTACCTTTTATTTCTAAAGATGGCTGATGAAAGGGACGTAACTATTCCGAAAGGTTATGACTGGAATAGCTTAAAAGAAAAATCAGGGACTCAATTAACAGATCATTACTCTGATATTTTAAGAGAGCTGAGAGAACAAAAGGGAATCCTTGGAGACATCTTTGCTCAGTCAATGCCGAGGTTCAACAATCCAGTTAATCTTAAAAGACTTTTGGTTTTGATTGATGAAGAAGAATGGACGGCAATGGATGTTGATGTGAAGGGAGAAGCTTTTGAAGGTTTATTAGAGAAAGCAGCAAGCGAAGGCAAGAAAGGTGCTGGACAGTATTTTACTCCAAGAGTTTTGATTCAATCTATTGTAAGATTGATGAAACCTGATCCAAGAGAAAGAAACGATTTTACAATTTGCGATCCTGCCTGTGGAAGCGGAGGATTTCTTGTTTCTGCTTATGAATGGCTGATGAGTGTATCAAATCACGGGGCAGCTATTGATAGGAAAGACTGGAAGCGGATTAAAACAAAAACTTATTACGGACAGGATTTGGTACCAAGACCAAGACGACTTTCCTTAATGAATCTTTACCTTCACGGATTAGAGCCAACAATTTATTTAGGTGATACAATCTACGAACCAAAGAAAAATGAATTATATGATTGTATTCTTACCAATCCTCCATTCGGAACAAAGGGAGCTAACCAGGCACCTGAAAGGGATGACTTTACAATTGAAACAAGCAACAAGCAGTTAAACTTTGTTCAGCACGTGGTTAATGTGCTTAAAGCAGGCGGAAGAGCTGCAATGGTTTTGCCTGATAACGTTTTGTTTGAAGATAAAGCTGGTGATGTGTTTGAAATACTTATGCAGGATTGCAATCTTCATACAATTTTAAGATTGCCAAGAGGAACATTTACTCCTTACAGCCAGGGAGTTAAAGCAAATGTAATTTTCTTTCAGAAGGGATTGCCGACTGAAAATGTATGGATATTTGATGCACGCTCTAATGTTCCAGGAGTAACCAAGAAAGATAGACCACTGACTCCAAAACATTTTGAAGAGTTTGAAAAATGTTATGGTGAAAATCCTAATGGAGCAAGCAAGCGAAAAGATTTAGGTGAAGAAGGAAGATTTAGAAAATATAGTTTGAAGCAAATACAGGAAAGAGATTACAAACTTGATATTAGCTGGCTTAGAGATGAAAGTCTTGAAGATGCTGATGAATTACCAGAACCCCAGGTATTAGCAAGTGAAGCTATTACGGAACTTGAAGCAGTTGTTGACAGCTTAAAAGATATTCTTGAACAGATTGAGTTGAACGGGAATGGCTATAATAATAATTGAAAATAAAATTTATCGAAAATTCAAGGTTAGATTAAGTTTGGAAAAAGAACTATGAATGATTTTAACTATTTTCAACAGAATCAAAGTAGCAATCTTAAATCGGGAACAGATAAAACTAATACAAAAATTCTAATTTCCTTCGGTTTATTTTTGGTTGGTATCATTGGGCTTTTAGCATCTATTGATAAACTGCCAACTTGGGCAATATGGATAATAGTTATTTACCTTGTGATAATTTTGATTAAAATTTCAGTGAATCCAGTAAAAAATTATGTCATTAAGATAATCAATCGTAATAGTAACAATAGATTTGCTAAAAGGATGCAATCGGAAATTTTGGCATTTACGATTGAGCTTAATGAGTTAATAGATTCTCAGAGAATAACTACAATTCCTTACTTCATAACACATCTATCTTCTAAACTTCCTAATGACGTTCACACACTAAATTGTCTGCATAGAAACGGTCAACAATTTACGATCCTACAATCATGGGCTTCTTCTTTAGTTGATAACTTTAAATTTAATAACAAAGGATTTTTACGGAATGCTGCTCAACTATCTAATATTATATCATGGGTATCTTGGGCTTGTGTATGGGCTCGAGAAGTCCTCAACAATACCGAAGTTCAAGAATATTTACCTAAGGATGTCATTTTAGATTGGAATAATGCTGCCAAAAAGATTTCAGATTTTATTTCGCGTGCAGAACGTATGATGAAGTCAATCAATCGACAATACAAGACTAGCATATGTACAATTTCATTTCAGGATGTTAAATCACTATGAGATTATTTAGATGGTAATGAGTGAATTACCAAAAGGCTGGGTCGAATGTCAACTCGAAGATATTTTGATAAACCTTGAGTCAGGTTCTAGACCAAAAGGTGGTGTAAGAAACATTAGTGAGGGTATTCCAAGTATTGGTGGAGAACATCTTGACTATAGTGGTGGATTCAATTTTACAAATTTAAGGTTTGTACCAGAATCTTTTGCAAAAAAGATGAGTAGGGGACATATAAGGAAAAAAGATATTCTTATAGTAAAAGATGGAGCTACTACTGGAAAAACTTCTTTTGTTAACAACAATTTTCCTTATGAGAGTGCTGTTGTAAACGAACACGTTTTTATTTGTAGAACTTCCTCATTACTAGAACCAAAGTTTGTATTTAGATTTTTAACTAGTAAAGATGGACAGAATAATATTCTTTCAAACTTCCAAGGATCAGCACAGGGTGGTATCAACACTAAATTCGTTTCCAACACAATAGTTCCATTAGCACCGCTGAAGGAACAAAAACGAATAGTAGAAAAACTTGATAAACTACTAGCAAGAGTAGAAGAAGCAAAATCACGGCTTGAGAAAATTCCTGTAATAATAAAAAGATTCAGGCAGTCAGTCCTTAACGCAGCAGTAACAGGCGAGTTGACAAAGGATTGGAGCGATAAGAATAAAACTTTCTTAGTCTCAAATGATTATGAAGCCCCAGAAAGAATTCCATTTGAAATACCTGAAAGCTGGAAATGGTCAAAATGGATTGATGTCGTATCTAAAGAAAAACATTCTTTTAAGCGAGGTCCTTTTGGTGGGGCATTAAAAAAAGAGATTTTTGTCAAATCGGGTTATAAGGTATATGAACAATGTAACCCCATTAATGATAACTGTGATTTGGGAAACTATTATATAACAAAAGAGAAATATGAAGAACTTTTTTCTTTCAGAGTAAAAGCGTTTGATCTTTTAATCAGTTGTTCAGGGGTAACATTAGGAAGAATTACTCAAGTCCCAGGAAAATATAAAGAAGGAATAATAAATCAAGCTCTTCTAAAAGTTACTCTGGATACAGAAAAGATTTCTAACGATTATTTCATAAAGTATTTTAGATCAAGAACATTTCAGACCTATCTATTTGAAAATGCTCAAGGCTCTGCACAACCAAATATTAAAGGTGTTAAAGAATTAAAAGAATTACCAATTCCTCTCCCTCACCCAGAAGAACAAAAAGAAATCGTAAAACGAGTCGAAGCACTTTTCAAAAAAGCAGATGAAATAGAAGAGAGATATAAAAAAGCAAAAGCCTATGTAGATAAATTAACACAATCAATCTTGGCAAAAGCATTCAGAGGAGAACTCCTCCCCCAAGATCCTAATGATGAGTCTGCAGAGAAGTTGTTGGAGAGGATAAAAGCTGAGAAGGAGAAATTGAGCAAAGAAAAAGGGAAGAATAAATTATGATGAGAGTTAAAAATAAATGAAACAAAAAGAACAAGAAAAAAATCTGGTTTATGTTTTTGCGAAAGAAGAATTTCGCAGAAAATCAAGCTATGAAATTCTTCGGTTCATCGAGACTAAAAATCATCCTGATTATAAAACCATATATATAGTTAAACAAGTCCTAGAAAAGTTTGATGTGGAAGTAATTTTTATTGGCTGGGAAGATATTCACAAAATTGACACAAGACGAACAAAACTATTAATAATCCCACAAGAGATGATGATAGGTGGTAAGTTACAAAATACCGAAAGCTTTATAGAAGAACTTTATAAGGCTCAGAAAAATAATTCTGATATAATATTGCTTCATCATCACCCCTACGTTCTTAAGGATTTTATCAACATTAAAACTATTTATGAGCAAGGATTTGACAAAGGTTACTTTGGTGGGAAGGTGATGGATGTAAAAATCAAATATGGGGAAGAGCAATTTACGAAAGGGATTAAAGAAGTTTTAAAATTATATCCTACATATACGGATGAATTTACATACAAAGAAAAGAAGGGAAGTAATTTTAAATCTATCATTGAAAAAGTTTCGTCAAATGATATTGCAGGGAAAAAAAATGATAGTAACTATATTCTATTCGGCTATAATAAATCAAATAATAATTCTTACACATTTTTAATCGATGTTCATGCTACAGGAGCTAAGAGAGGACCGAATGGTAGACTATTTCAGTTGCTGCTTGAAAATACAATCAATTTTATTTTAGGTGAAAAAAGTTCTACAAAGTTAAATGAAGAAGAAATAATAAATCAGATTAATTTATCCAACCTGAACAAGACTGAAAAAAAACAATTAATTGATAGTAGGATAGGACAAGGTATTTTCAGACAAAAACTTATAGATTACTGGGGTGCTTGTTCCGTTACAGGATTTAAAAATAAGAAACTATTAAAAGCATCTCACATTAAACCCTGGAAGATGTCTTCGAACAAGGAGAGATTGGATCTCTTTAATGGTTTGTTATTATTGCCAAATCTTGATACTGCGTTTGACCAGGGGTTAATAACTTTTGATAATAAGGGAAGAATTATTTTATCTTCAAAATTGTGTGAAGATGATTTTGATTTATTAGGAATTAAGAAAGAAATGAAGATCAGAATAAATAAGGAACACTGGAAATATATGAAGTTTCATAATGATGTAGTTTTTAATGTCGAGATAAGAGGAAAATAATTATAAAATGTCTGTCAAAATTTTTAATAATAATGCTGCAGAAAAGTTGTTGAAGAAGGTGAGTGAGGAGAAACATAAAGCTGAACTAAAAGCAAAGAAGAAAAAACTTATCAGTGAATTAATAAAAAAGCATCCCAAAGCATTAAAGAAGTTGAGTTGAGGAGATTTTATTGGACGGACAACAGGATAAAACTGAATTTGGCACAGTCAAAAAAGAAGAAAAATCTAAATGTAAATACTGTATTCAAGGATTATCATTATTGTTTGCCTCAATCGCTTTAGTTATTTCAATATTAAGTTATAATTATTCTGTAAATAGTTTTGAGATTGAAAATAGGGCATATATTTATATTCAAGCAGTCTATCCTTCAAATATTTATGAACCTTATTTTGAATTTAAGTTCAAAAACTATGGAAAGACACCAGCAAAAGAAATTAAAGTGAGTGAATTAAGAATATTTGAAGAAGAAGTATTTACAATAATTCCGCCATTGATAATTGATAGTACAGAAATTGTAATGCTAATTGCCGATGCGGAGAACTCAATAAGAGTTCATTCCAATAAAACTTATTACAGTATCGCTGAACAACTCGGAAAAGTATTTATAGTTGGTAAAGTAGTTTATAAAGATATATTCGATGAAAGTCATCAAACACAATTCGCTGGTTGGCTGAGAGCACATGGCGAAAACCAATATTTAAATTTTCAAGGTAGATTAAATTTAATCGACTGAAAATAGATTCGTTATTAATTATAGTTAAGACATTCTCAGTTCAATAGTTTAGATATACATCAAGAACATGAATAATTCTAAAATTCACAGTACAATAACTGAATGACACTAAATAAAGAAATTATTTTTATAGCTCACGCAGCCGAAGACACATATTTTGCAATTTGGTTGAAAAGCAAATTGGAACTTATGGGATACAATACTTTTTGTGATGTGGAAGATCTTGGTTCTGGTTCTTTCTGGCATGAGATTGATAAGATTTTATTAAATGACACCATAAAATTTCTTCCTATAATCACATCTTCATACATTGAAAAGTCAAAGAATCCAGGTACAGGAGTAAGTCG
>JAEXTA010000013.1 GCA_023453665.1 Bacteroidota bacterium
GCTATAAACTCATGGGGATATTATGCAGAAGTTGACCCCGATAATGATGCGGCTAAGGAACTGTTCACTGCTGAATTTAAAGACAATCCTGAAATCAAAAATGTTTTTATGGATGCATATCTCAAATTTATTTCCAGAACAGAGAAAACAAATGCTGACAGTCTGATAGGTATTGAACTGGCTGAATTTGAAAAAAGAAAAGTTGATGACGAAGACGGAATATCTGCGCTTTTCACCTGGTACACAAAGTTGAAACAAACTGAGAAAGCAGATTCATACTTAAAAATATTGATGGAAAAATATCCGAAAAGCAAAACACTTCAGACAGAACGTTTCAAACAATTCCGCAATGAAACAGATGTGAACAATAAAATTAATCTTGCAGGTCAGTTTGAAAAAGATTTTCCGGAAAGCGAATACATTAAAACCATGTACGATATTATTGCCAATGAATACAGGGATTCAAAAAAGTATAAGGAAGCTCTTGAATTCTTAAAGGTTAATAAAGAAAAACCATCAGCATACAGGTTTTATGCAGTAGCTAACAGAATGATTGAAGAAGGAGTTTTACCCGAAGTAGCAATGGAGATTGCAAAGGTTGGTGTTGAAAGGAACAGGGATGAAGTCGAAAAACCTAAAGTCGAAAAACCAAAATACTACGGCGGGAGTGACTGGAAGGAAGAACGTGAATATATATTAGGACTTACGTTGAATGTTCTGGCAAAACTACAGCATAATGCCGGCAATAAATCAGATGCAGAAAAAAATCTGAAGGAAGCTGTTGAATTGACACAGGGAAAAGAAGCTGCAATCAATGAATTATACAGCCGTGTGTTGATTGATGTAGCTAATTATAAAACCGCGATAGAGGAAATTGAAAAACATATTAAAGCCGGCAATGGATCTGCTGAACTTAAAAAATTACTTAAAGAGGCTTACACAAAAGAACGGGGAAGCGATGCCGGTTTCGATCAATATTTATCAGGGTTTGAAACACAGGCCAAAGAACTGATGATCGAAAAACTCAAAAAGGATATGGTAAAAATTGCCGCACCCGATTTTAAACTTTTTGATCTTGATGGTAAGCCGGTAACCTTAAAAGAAATGAAAGGTAAAGTTGTTGTACTTGATTTCTGGGCTACATGGTGTGGTCCGTGCCTTTCATCTTTCCCTTCAATGCAGAAAGCCGTTGAAAAGTATTCGGCTGAAGGAAAGGTGAAATTCCTGTTTATTAATTCCTGGGAGAACGTTGCCGATAAAGAACAGAACGCTGTTGATTTTATAGAAAAGACCAAATATCCATTCAGGGTTTTACTGGACCTGGATAACAAGGTTATTGAGAGCTACAAGGTATCGGGAATACCGACTAAATTTATTATCGATAAAGAAGGCAACACAAGGTTCATTAGCGTAGGCTTTAGCGGAAATGCTGATACTATGCTTGATGAATTAAGCACAATGATCGGAATGCTTCTTTAATCTTAGTAAAATTTAAATTGAATCCCGCTTTTAGCGGGATTTTTTTTGTGCAAAGTTTGAGGTTGGAAATTAGTATCTGAATTATTTAGATTATTAACAAAACACTGAATCCTTTCGGATGAAAATTTATAACTCAAAAATATTATTGCTGTTAATATTGTTAACACCATTTGATCTTAAACCAATCAATAATTTTAAATCGGTAAGTGACAATATCTTAACATTTGAAATACTAACAGATGATTCTACATCCGAAAACACCAACCAGTACTACCAGCTTGCATTGGATAATGTTCAGAAGAATACGCCGCACAGCCGGAGTCTTGCCCGTGATTTTTTACGTAAAGCCATAAACATCGAACCCGGAAACATTGAACTCCGGATAAAACTTGCCCAGCTTCTTGAAAACAGTTTCAGTGCATCTGCCGAAGAAGAATATAACACAGTTCTTTCGTTCGATCCATCAAACACAAATGCACTGCTTGGCATTGCACGTATTTCAGAATCTGAGTTTTATGAATGGCTCAACTCTGTAAAATTGTTTGAGGAAAATATTATTATTGAATTCAACGACTTTGCAATGGAAGATTTCAACAAAGCAGAATCCTTCCTTAAAAATACGCTTGATGTCGATTCACTAAACTATTCAGCTAACACCAGACTTGCACTACTCTATGAATCAATAAATAAAAATGAAGACGCATATTTTTATCTCAGCAGACTTATGGAATGTTATCCCGATTCATTCAGCGTTTACTTAAATGCCGGGCTTGTTCTATACAAACTTTCAAAAATTGAAGAAGCAAATAGCTGTTTTCTTACCGCATTCGGATTGATGCCGCAGGAAGAAAAAAATGAGTTTACATATTCTTCAGTTGTGAAACTGCTTGAGCCGGTTATCGATTCAAAACTGGAATCATATTCACAATATGAAATTGAAGATCTGCTCGATTACTACTGGAACACAAGTGACCCGCTTATTCTTACAGATTATAATGAAAGACTGATTGAACATTACGTAAGAATGGTTTATTCCAATCTTCGTTTTACTCCAAGGAATCAGAAAGCCGGCTGGAAAACAGACAGAGGCGAAGTTGTAATGCGTTATGGTGAACCGGAAAATTATATGCGGATAAGACCAAACGTTGACTGGGGCGTTTTTAATGTTAAAACCGAAGTGTGGCAGTATAAAAATATGACGCTCGGTTTTACCGACACATATTCTTCAGGTGAATATGTTTTCAATATTCCATCCTCGCCTGAAGACCGTGTCAGAACTCAGTTTGCAGGAGATACATACTCATTCATAAATGAATTTAAGAGAGCTCAACATCAGCTTTACATCCCGAAGTTCGAAGGACCCGCATTTAACGTTGAGTTGAACTCTGTTCAGTTCCGGAATGAAAAGGATAAATACAAAACTGATTTGTACGTCAATTATTCAATGCCTGATACTGTTAATCCTGATCATACTTATGGTGTATTTCTATTTGATAAATATTTTGAAAAAATAGTTGATGAAAGAAAAATAATTTCAGGGTCTGACCTGAAGAGACTGAAATCGGGAACAGTTAATACAGTATCTATTACATCTGAACCTGTTGATGGAAACCTTGCCTTTGAAATAATCAGGAATGAAGATAAAGGAGTATCGAGTAACCACGGAACTTTTAAGGTTAAAAATTTTTCATCGGATAAACTTTTAATAAGTGATCTGCTTCTTGCTTCTGAAATTGAATTTGAATCCGGGAACAATTCATTCATCAAAAGAAAAAATCTTAATCTTCTGCCAAATCCTTCAAATGAATTTGGCAAACAGGATGAGATTTTTGTTTACTTTGAAGTTTATAATCTTACCAAAGGCTTAAGTGATTATGAATTTGATCAGTCATTCACATTAAAAAATACAGACAATGAAAATTTTTCTGTGGGTAAAGTTATAGGGTCGGTTTTAAACTTTGTCGGCTTGCAGGATGAGGATGAAAGCATTTCGGTTTCTTCAGCAATTAAATCAAATGAAAAAGATACCGATATCTATCTTCAGCTTGATCTGAGCGGCTATAGTCCGGGTGAGTATGAACTGATCGTAAATGTCACAGACAAAAACTCCGGACAAAGTGTTGAAACAAAATCAAAGCTTATAATCAATTGAACCGGGATGATTTCAAGCAGGTATAAATATAATTACAACAGGAATCTTTTGATATCATTTATCATTAGTGTTTTGCTGGTCATTTCTGTTTTTTCATTTCTTCCTCCTTATGAAAAATCATACAGGAAAATATTAACAACGCCCGATCTGTACATTCCGGTTGAATATGTGCCGTCGACAAGAATGTCACCCAGGCAATTTTCAAAATCAACTGAAGAAAAGAGTATCGAGCCAACTTTAAAGAATGAGAATTTATTAACAGAGAAAATCAGTGAAGTAACTGAAGACATTGAAGCCGGAAAAATTATATCCGTTGGTGATAGTGATACTGAAAATGAATCATCACAGCAAAACACGGGCAATGAAAATGTGGTAAACTATTTTTCTGCAAGACAGGTACTTGAAGTTATGCCTGTTAAGGTTAAGGATTTCACTGGTTCTATAAAAATATCCGTACTCGTTAATAAAGACGGCAGGGTAAAGGATCATAAAATCCTGAAAAGCACAATTGAATGTAAAGACTGTGTAAAACTAGTTATAGATGCGTTATATAGTTCGCGCTGGCAGCCTCTCCTTGTTGATGGTAAACAACAGGAATTCTGGACAGAAAAAGTGTATAACTTTAACTGATCAGATACGCCGCCGGAAACCTTGCCCATGGACTTCATGTACATTATTGATTATCACAAACGCGTCCGGATCAACTTCCTTTATAATTTGAGTAAGCTGACTTAATTCCTTCATTGTAACTATCGTAAAAATAATTTCGCGTTCAACATTCCTGTAAAGCCCGCGCGCTTTTAATGCCGTAGCACCGCGGCTTAAGTCATACATTATCTTCTCACCGATTTCTTTATGTTTGTCGGAGATGATATAAACAACTCTTGCGTAATCAAACCCATCTATTATCACATCAATTAATCTGCTGGAAATAAGAAGAAGAAATACTGCATACATTGTAAGCACTGCTGCTGGTCTGTCGGGTGAAAGATCTTTTATATCGATAATAAATCCTGCGAGAGCTATAACAAAAAGATCAGTTATCATTATTGCCTGCCCAGGTTTTATACCGTATCGCTTTTGCATGATTGCCGCAACAATATCAGAACCTGCAGTAGTTCCGCGGAACTTAAAAATAATTCCTAAACCTAAACCAAGTAATGATGCACCTATCAGAATCAGGAACAGAAAATCATTCTGAAATAAATTTTTGACAGTTTCTGTTTCCTGCATTTTTATAAAATCTATTACAGGAATATCACCGCGAAAAAAATCTATAAAGAAAGCATTAAGAGTAAAAGCATAAAAAGTTCTAACGCCGAATTGTTTGCCGAGTTCTTTTACTCCCCAAAGGTAAAGAGGAATATTTAAAACCCATATAAGCAGACCGACAGGAATAGATTTATTCGAGAGATAATGTATCGCCATCGAAAGACCGCTTACACCGCCGGGCACAACCTGTGCATCAACAAGAAATACACCAATACCGATGCCCATTAATGCGGCGCCGAGTGTAAGAAAAAAATAATCTATTAACGGGTACTTCTTTAAAAACTTATTGCTCATAATTAAAAACTTTCTTTATCCATTAAAAAAACGCAGCCTGTTTAGGAGCTGCGTTATTAAAAGCATTTCCGAATTAATAATTGCTTGGCATATTGCTGAATGCGGAAAACATTGCCGCACCGATCGTAAGTATTAAAATTACATAAAGTACAATCATCACTAACGCAATTATCATCAGCACCTTCTGTATAAAAAAGAAACTTGACTGTCTTTCCAAAGCGCGATCGAGTGAACTTGCATCGCCGCCGACTAAAAATGAAGAAAATGAATCTGCAGACTCACGCAGTCTTAATCCGCAAATGATAAATGGTATTCCAACTAAAGCGCCGACTATCGTTAAACAATACAGAGCGCCAAGTATGATATAAAAAATTCCTACGAATCTCATATCACCGCTCATTTTACTGAGTATTGTATTTAACATTGGCGAATTTGTAAAATCACTCATAAAAACTCCTTCTGATTAATTGTTAAATTTTACTAACTATTAACACAGCCCGGCAGTTATGACAGCATTTAAAAGAACTGCTGCAAAATTATCTACATACTTCCTTTGAAGCAATCAGAATAAAAATAAAAGTAACCCGATCATTTCTACTTTCCAGGGTAGAGTCTCTCTCTATTAAAAATGTCATTTCGAGCGAGCCCGCGTTTTCATCAGGCGAGAGAGAAATCTCATCGGAGAGAAAGATTAAGAAAAAGATAAAGAGATATCTCCCTGCCTTTGGCGGATCGTCTGTTACGAGCAACACCTCTCTGTCACACTGAGCCTGTCGAAGTGTGACAACGTTCACAATCCATTATTGTACTCCTAAACAATAGTCCCAGGTAATTGAAGAGAATAAAAGTGAAATGTCATTTCGAACGAACCCTGGTTTTCATCAGGCGACAGAGAAATCTCATCGGAGAGAAAGATTAAGAAAAAGATAAAGAGAAATCTCATCGGAGAGAAAGATTAAGAAAAAGATAAAGAGAAATCTCATCGGAGAGAAAGATTAAGAAAAAGATAAAGAGAAATCTCATCCCCGCCGTCATACTTGTCCGCCAGGACGTATCGTTTCATTATGCAAAGCTTCACCTCGTCATGCTGAACTAGTTTCAGCATCTCAGGAGGGAACAATTTAGTCCTCCACAAATGAGTATGACAAATGATGAAACATTCCTTAACTTTGTGCAGTATCAAAACACAAAATCATTTAACTAAGGAGTACACCGCAAATGAAACTCAAAAAACTTGTAATATTATTTCTTGTTCTGTCTTTCATTGGAATAACATCAGCACAGGAACAAAAACTTGCAGTAACAGTTTACAACGCAAACCTTGGAGTGATAAAAGACCAGAGAAAACTTGATCTCAAATCAGGTATATCAAACATATCCGTAACAGATGTCGCGCAGTACATCGATCCCACCAGCGTTCACATAAAACTTAATGGCGAAGTGATTGAACAGAACTACCAGTACGACCTCGTGAGCCTTGACAAAATCGTTCAGAAATATATTGATAAAGACATACAGCTTATCAATGAAAACAATGAACTTATCGAAGGCAAACTACTATCAGGCGGCGCGGGACAGGTTGTGCTTCAGAAAAAAGAAGGCGGACTTGTAATGCTTCCAAACCTTACCAAGTACAGATTTTCCGTTGGCTCACTGCCTGAAGGATTGATAACAAAACCGACACTCGTATGGCTTGTAAATTCAAATTCATCCGGAAAGCAGGATGTGGAAATCTCCTACCAGACAGCAGGTATGAACTGGCATGCTGAATACGTCGCAGTGCTTAACAGTAATGATACAAAGATAGATCTCAATAGCTGGGTAAGTGTTGAAAATAATTCCGGGACTACATATAAAGATGCGAAACTGAAATTAATTGCAGGCGATCTTAACTTTGTGCAGAACGAACCCGTTTCAGTTGGAATGGAAGACATGTTGTTTCGAAACAAATCAGTTGACCAGGAACAGTTCGGTGAAAAAGATTTTTTTGAATATCATATCTACGATCTTAAAAGACCAACAACACTTGCCAACAACGAAACCAAACAAATTTCATTATTCGAAGCAGGCGATGTTGGCGTTGTTAAAAAATATTTTTTCAAAAGCGGTTCAAGATATTCCTATAGGCCTTCATCATCAGGAAAGGTTAATGTTATAGTTGAATTTGAAAACAAAGAAAGCAACAACCTCGGTGTGCCTATGCCTAAAGGAAAAGTAAGAGTATATAAATCAGATGGTGAATCAGTCGAGTTTATCGGTGAAGATATGATTGACCACACACCAAAGAACGAAAAAATAAAACTTAAAATCGGTGATGCGTTTGATATAGTCGCGGAAGAAGTACAGACAGAAAATAAAAGAATAACCGACCGTGTAAGCGAACAGGCTTATGATTTGAAATTCAGGAACAGGAAAAAAGAAGATGTAGTGATAGAAGTCGAAAGGGGATTAGGACTTAATTGGGAAGTACTAAGCTCATCCATCAACTATGAAAAGAAAGACTCACAGAACATCACTTTCAAAGTGCCTGTTAAAGCTGATGGCGAAACTGTGTTGAAGTTCAGGGTAAGGTATTCGTACTAAAAATTGTATTAAATCTTTATACCTGGCTGTCACGGTTTGGACTCCCATAGGGACGGGCGTGACAGGCGAGGAAAGGCAAGAGCTGCAAGATGAAAAGTTTATTATTCATAGTGCTGTTTATAAAAATTACATACTCTCAAACAGATAATATTGAAGTATACTACGAAAGTGATGAAAGGATTCTACAAATAAGGGAAAATGGATCAGTACTTCAGAGTATGGAATCCCACAAGTGGATTATTAAAGACACTTGTATTTTTACACTAGGCGTACGAACAAACTTATTGTTTTATGAATTTAATTTAAATAAAAGAGAATTAACCCCATTTAATAATATTCAGTTCACACAACTGACTCAAGTAGAATCACCTTCAGCATTCGACGTTGATTTAAAACGTAAAGTATGTTTTTTCTCATTATATAGTGATTCTGGTAATTCAATCTACTCTTTTGAATTAAAGGACAGTTCTAAAGTCGAAAAAATAATTTTTATTGAAAAATCAAGCATACTAGATGCTGATTTAATAAGTGATATCAAAGTTATCGATGATTATTTATTATTTGTTTTAGGTTTTAATGTGGTTTGGTATGACTTACTAAACAAAAAAATTATGCGCACAGAAGAACTAAGCGAAGAAGTTAGTCAAATATCGGATCTATATGTATCAGATAATTCATTAATATATTTCACTACTAGTAATGGGAGTTATTGTATAGATCCCAAATCTTTAATTACTAAACAAATAAGTTTTAGATTTGAACACCAGCCAAATCTTTGGGGATTTAGAACTAAAGACGATAAATATTTTGTTTGCAGATTAAATTGGGTGGATAGAGATACAGTCATAGATAGTCAAAATAATATCGCACTGAAAGCACTAATTAAAAAGAAAGTTGATCCAAATGAAAAAAAAGTCAATCAAAGTTCTAATTATAGTTTTCGTGAAGAAAGTACTTCAATAATTTCAATTAATTCTGAAGGAATCGAAGAGCTCATCTTGAAAATACCAGGTCAAATTTACTACTATTCATTAGATAAAGATCAAACTGCTCATATTTATTACCAGACATTGTCTGGAAAATCTAGTGACCCAATCCGCTACTTTCATTATATGACATATTCGCTGGTCGAAAGAGAAATTATTAACAAGACTGATTGTTATGAAATGTACTGGAAAGTTTTTTAGGAAACCGTGACAGAAAAGGACCAAACTATTCTTTATGAATGAACTCACAAAAATATTTATTTCTATTCAAAAAGGTTTGGGAGTTGATCCAATTTATTTCGCAACTTTTGTAATGACTCTAACCCATTTGTTATTCGACTATAGACGATATAAAAACTGGAATACCATAACCTCAGGTCAAAAGTTTTATACTATAGTTACATTAATTGCTGTTTTGATTGCTATGACATTAAGTATTTTTAGGTTACTGGATCTTATAAAATATTAATTCCAAGGCTGTCACGGTTTGGACTGTGACAGCCAAGCTAATTGTAGTGAATTTCCAAAATAAAAAACCCGCACTCGGCGGGGTTTCAAACAAAAATATTTTTATAAACTTATGAACGCGCTTTAACTAACACAGGCAATTTAGACTGGGCAAGTTCAAACAATCCAAACATAACTCCGGCAAAGAAAAGATCACCAATCACAGTGTAATGAAAGAAGGGAACAGCGGCAACAAAACAAGCGACCAATCCTTCAGCAGTTTTGGGATACAGTGTTCCAAGCGCCCACATTCCAAAATTTGTTATAACAAAAAATGAAACCGAAGCCGCTAGCGAAGCAAGCACAACATTTTTTACTTTTACATTCTTGAGCATTACCTGACCGATAAACACGATCAGTAAAAATCCTACATACACAGCAAGCATAGTATCGTGCAGACCGATTATAAGGTCAGTTAAAAACATAGCGATAATTGGTAATGTGTAAGCGAGTCTTCTGTCATTAAAATAAGCACCTCCGAACAATGCAATAGAAGCTATTGGTGCAAAGTTTGGTGGATGAGGAATAAATCTTGCGAACGCTGCTAATAAAATCATTCCGGCTAAAATCCAGAATCTTGGTGTTATAAGTTTTTTCTCCATCGTATTTCCTTTCAGTTGAATTTCTTTTTGAAAATTTATTCCAATAATTGTTTCAAAGATAAAGTTTATTAAGTACATATTCCAAACTAAGTTTTATATACCAGTTTAGTTATTAAGAATGTCACCCTGAACCTGTTTGCAGCAGGCAAGTTCATTTCAGGGTCTGTAAGCCAGAATGAAGATCCCGAATGGCAGTGCCATCGGGATGACATAATCCAGCATCACTTTGATGATCATACTCATCTATGAAAACTTGACACAACCTCGCACTAAAGAGTCACTTTTATTCCTCCATAAAAAGACTGTCCCGGAGTTGCATAACCATAAACTTCCTCGTACTCCTTATCCAATAAATTCTCGACACGCAAACTTATTCTAAGGAACTCAAACACATCATAGTGTGCGGCAAGATTAACGAGTACAAATCCTTTTAACTCTGTTCTAAGGAAGGTTGAGAAGTTAATATCCTCCCTTGTTCCAACCCAGGTTATATCAGTACTTATGTTCGCTTTATTCAAAAAGCTGTATGAAGCATAAAAGCCCGTTTTACTTTCGGGTCTTCTTACAAGTTTAGCATCATAAAATGTTGACCCGTCGCTTTTATCGCGTGCATCGGTGAAGGTGTAATTTATTTTCAACTCAACATTATCAAACATTTGTGACTGAACAAAAACTTCAAATCCCTTTGTCTCAGCTTTACTCAGGTTTATCGTTTTAAATGTTACAGCATCGAACCCGAACATATCTTTAAAATTATTATTGAAGTAAGTAAAACCAAGTGATATTTTTTCTTTAAAGAAAAATTGTTCAAAACCTGCATCCCAGCCAAAACTTTTTTCAGGTTTAAGTAATTCATTTCCATAAGATGGATCAAAAAGATAGTAGAGTGATGGTGCTTTAAATCCCGAACCGACGGTTGCTTTCAACTTCGTTCCCGTTTCCCAAATCATAATTGCAGGTGCCAGCCTGTAAGTAAACTGTGAACCGAATTTACTATGGTCATCTAATCTAACGCCAAGTGTCATATAGAGTCTGTCATAAAGATTGACCTGATCCTGAACATATAATCCCAAGGTTCGTGTTTGCTGCATTGGAACTATACCGGTGTAAGGAGAAGGGAATTGATAAGAGTCAGAATAATATTCGCTGAATGCTTCATCAAATTCCAATTCCGCGCCGATTGTAAAAACATTCGCATCAATGAAACTTAAATCATTCTGCCAGTCGAGTTTATATTTTCGTCCGTCATAAAAACTGTTTGAGTAAAAGATACTCGCCGCAGAGGTATCGAATTCATATTTTCGAACGTTCCTGATAAAGGATGCACCGATTTTTGAAGTCCAGTTATTATCAAAGGATTTAAACTTTCCTTCACTACGGAAGAAAATTTCCTCCTGGTCAAAGATATATGATGGATCATCACCAAGCATTCCGCCGAACTGGTCATAATCAGATTTTGATTTTGTATATCTTGCACAAAGATTCACATCAGTATTTTCATCAATTGAATATCCAATTACACCGGAGAGATTGTTGAAAGTATAACCATCTTTTTCAGTGTTGCCGTATTTTTCTGATGCCGCTGAAAACCCGTCGCTGCCTGTACGGTTTAACGAAACCGAATAGTTAAACCTTTTAAGTGATCCGTTCATGCCAAATTGAGCCTTATAAGTATTGTATGAACCGCCTTCGGTAAGAAAAGAAAATTTCGATTTACCACTACCTTTATGAGTAATAATATTTATCAATCCGGCAAGTGCGTCAGAACCGTATAAAGTTGATTGAGGTCCGCGTACAATTTCGATTTTTTCAATTATATCAAGTGGTAAAGTTGAAAAATCATAAACACCCGATGGATCACTTGTAAGATTCATTTCAACACCGTCTATTAACACTAAAGTGTGTCCTGAGTTTGCGCCGCGTATATAAAGGTTGGAAAGAGTACCAACACCACCTTGCCTGGTAAAACTAATTCCTGTTTCATTTTTAATAAGGTCAAATACATTTGCCGAACTGCTGTTGGCGATTTTTTGTGAATCAACGACCGAAACTGAATTCGCGAGTTCCAAAAGATTGGATTCAGTTTTTGTTGCCGAGATAACGACATCATTGAGCCTGTAAAAACCAATTGTATCAGTTTTTTGCATAACTGAATTCTGAGAAAAAGTTTGTGAGGAAATTATCAGGAATGAAAAACACAAAACAAAAATTTTTTTGAACATTGAAGTTACTCCTTAAGAAAAAATTAAAAGTAACTTCGCGGATTAAAAGTTGAGATAAAACGAATGGAGAATTTGAGAGACCATCGTTAACCTTACCTTTTGCGCGAAGGTTGATTATGATTGTTTACGGCAGGTCTCCTGGCTTAAACCAGTATGCAATTTGCAGTAGGCAGTATGCAAACCAGATTTCACAGTTGCGCGACAGCGCCGGAATTGATGATTTTTAGTGCGTCATCCTGAACTTGTTTCAGGATCTTAGGAAGATTCCGAAATAAATTCGGAATGACGAGATAGCACTAAACATCGCACCGGACTTCCCTATACTTTTCCGTTGTCCTGATTTTTAATCAGGACCGGAACACCGTAAAAATTTCAAAAGAACTTGGGACAAAAATAGACTTTAAAATTTCTTTGTCAACTTTTTAAAATAATACTATTCAATTTGAACTATCAGTGTTTTACATTTGTTCTAAATTACAATAATAAAAAGGTTACAACATGAAAAGTATCTCAATTCTGGTTATAGTATTTGTAATGTTAGTTTCTTTTGCACAAAATGATAAACCTGTAAAAACAGTAAAATATGTTGATCTGAAAAAGTACGTCGGGCATTGGTACGAAATCTCAAAAATCCCAAACCGGTTTCAGAAGCAATGTGTAAGTAATGCAACCGCTAAATATATTCTTGACGAAGATGGTGATATGAAAGTAGTTAATAGCTGCACTGATGATGAAGGTGAATTGGATGTTGCTGAAGGTGTTGCAAAAGTCGTTGATAAAAAATCAAACGCAAAGCTTGAAGTAAGTTTTGTAAGTTTCCTTGGCATACGTCCGTTTTGGGGTGACTACTGGATAATCGGTCTTGACGAAAATTACAAGTGGGCGGTTATTGGAACTCCTGATAGAAAGTATGGCTGGGTATTAGGCAGAACACCTCAACTTGATAATGTTACTGTACAAAAAATTAATTCTATCCTGAAAGAAAATGGTTACGATACGGAGGCCTTCATTCAGTCAAAACAGTGATTTTATTTTAGTAACATTAATTTTTTAGTTATGGAAAAATTTTCTCCCACAACTCTATAAAAATATATTCCGCTACTTAATGCAGAGGCATCATAAATAATTTTATGTTCACCTTCTTCTTTGAAGCCATTAACAAGCGTGGTTAATTCGTTTCCCATTATATCGAAAATTTTTAGTTCTATATGTTGTGAACTTCCAAGAACAAATGAAATTGTTGTCTGCGGATTGAAGGGATTAGGGTAATTCTGGTTTAGTACATTTGATTCTGATGATTGTTTTATTTCTCCATTTTGAATAAAAGAAATCCCGCCGTTTGAGGTTTTTAAAACAGTTCCCCACGCCCCGAACACCCAGCAATTATTTTGATCAACCTGCCAAACGCAGCTCAAATCATGATTCGTCCCGGAATATATTTCCTGCCAATCATCTCCGCCATTGATCGTTTTGAGAAGTAAACCATTATAACCTGAAACGAATCCCACCAGGTCATTGATAAAGTGTACTGAAGAAAGAAGCTGATCGTTAGTTGAATGTAAAACAGTCCAGTCGTATCCCCAGTTTGTACTTTTTATTATGCTATATCTCGATATGCCAACAACATTCTGGTCAGAGAGAAAATTAAATTCTAGTAATGTTTGTGGGAAGGATGATGCAGTTGAAGTCCACGTTTCACCTTTATCAGAAGATCTGTAAATTGTATCGCAAGAAGAAATCCACAATCTGAGTGAGTCTATCTTATGAATTCTATTAGAAGTGCATGTATTTACAAAATTGCAGTAACTCCAATTTTTTCCTGCATCATTGCTAGTAAAAACTCTGCCTTCACTATTAATTACCCAGCCCTTCTGGTTATTAATAAATAAGATTTTATTAAACGGGCGGCCAAAACCAGTGGACGATGAATCCCAATTCGTTCCGCCATTCGTTGAGAAATAGATTTTGCCGCTGTTGTTGCCTAACCAAATCGTTGATTCATCCAAATAAAATTCGGCACTCAGATTTTCAAATGGGAACTGCATAATTGGAATCCAATTCTCTCCTCCGTCACTTGATTTAAGTAACTGTTTTCTGTCGCCAACAAGATAGAGAAGTGAATTATTAACAATTTTTGGGCTTGATATTAACCTTGCAATCGAACTTGTTTTATTCTCAAAAGTTTCCGCCGTATCTTTTACAAGAAAAATTTTACCCTCGTAGCCTGCTAAAATTCCATCATCAATATTTCTCATTTTCATCGTTGAGATATATTCCGGGATATCATGTTTTTCAATCCAAGTTAAACCTCCATCTAAAGTTTTCACGATAACATCCTCACCAAGAACAAAAATTGCAGAAGAATCGATAAAGCACAGGTCTGAAATAAAACTATAGCTATTCAGCATCTGGTAACTGGTAATCCAGGTTAATCCTCCATTAGTTGTCTTTTTTATTTTACCGTTACCTGCAGCCCAGCCAGTTAGTTCATCAGTAAAATAAATTTTTACCCACGAAAGACCAGGGGAAGTTGTGATATTCCATGTTGCTCCGCCATCTGTGGTTTTATAAAATGATGCCCAAACACCACAAGCCCATCCAATGTTCTCATTTAGAAAAAAGTGATATCCAATTCCGTAATTATTTACTAAGGATATTTGCTGCCAGGTTTGTCCCCCATCAGTTGTTCTTAATATGTATTCCAGTGGTCCTGAAATCCAACCATTCAATTCACCATAGAAGGATATTGTATAATAATCTTCAGGTAATCCGAGGCTTTTATCAATCCAGGTTTGTCCCGCATTCGTTGTCTGTAGTATTGTTCCTGATTCACCGACAGCCCAACCATTGTTATCATTAGTAAATGCAATGGACTTGATATTATTTTTTGATCCTGAGTTTTGAATTGTAAGTTCAGACAAGTAAGATGATGCTCTTATTATTGTACCGGAGTTTCCAACTATAAAATATATACTGTCGTTAAGTATATATGACTCCACCAGAGTATTCCCCTGCGGTTTAGGATTTTGCCAAACCCAATCTGATTGTTGTGCATAAGCATTTGAAGAAAATGTGGTTACAATTGTAAGAAGGAAACAAACTATTTTCATTTTTATTGCCCTTTACTTTTTTAATCTATTTCAATTTACGAATTTGAAACTGGAAGTATATTTATTTCCTGTCAGAATACCTGTGATCAACATACTTGTATTTGAATTAAGTTGCAATTACATATTACAAAAACATAGGTATCGCTTATAAATAAGGTAATTCACTTTTGATTTTCAGCATCCCTTTTTCTAAGTTGCAACAGATTTAATTGTTAATTATCAATGAATTCTTCTGATTGTTGATTCATACTGAACACATACTAGTCTTACTAATTTCTGATTCGTTAGCCGGATCAGGAACCCATTCAATTAAAAATCATAATTGCTGTCAACTTTATACTAAAAGGAGATGTTAATGGGCTGGTTCTTAAAATTTATCAACTCATCTATCGGGAAAAAATTTGTTATGGCTGTAACTGGACTTTTCCTGGTAACCTTTCTTATTGTTCACCTTATCGGAAACATAACGTTATTCTTCGGTGCTGATGTATTTAACCAGTACGTTCTTACACTTGATGTGGTTAAGCCTGCAATCAGAGTTATTGAAGTTGTACTTCTGGCAGCCTTCATCCTGCATATTCTCAATGGATTGAAACTCTGGTTGGAGAATAAAAAAGCGAGAGGAATTACTTATAAAATTAATGGTTCACCGGAGAATACGACCTTGTTCTCACGTTTTATGGTTGAGACAGGATCAATAGTTTTCATTTTTCTTGTTCTTCACCTTGCAACATTTTTCTGGCGGTTTAATTTTAATGATCCCGAAGGATTAGCTGATCATCACAGGTATTATGATATCGTTGTAAGTTTCTTTCAAATACCATGGTATGCAATCTTCTACATCATCGCTGTTATACTTTTAGGATTTCATCTGAACCATGGTTTTCAAAGTGCGTTTCAGACATTCGGATGGAATCATAAAAAATATTTTCCGCTTATTAAAAAGTTAGGGACACTCTATGCAATTGTTATGGCAGTTGGATTTGCATCAATGCCAGTTTATTTCTTTTTCTTTTACGGAGGTAACTAATGGCAAAGCTTGATTCAAAAATTCCCGCAGGAAATATTTCAGAAAAGTGGACTAACCATAAATTCAATATGAAGCTGGTTAACCCGGCAAACAAGAGAAAGTATGACATCATAGTTGTTGGAACAGGATTAGCAGGTGCATCTGCAGCAGCTTCACTTGGTGAGCTTGGTTATAACGTAAAAGCATTTACTTTTCATGACAGCGCAAGAAGAGCGCATAGTATTGCAGCACAAGGCGGAATAAACGCATCTAAAAATTATCAGAATGACGGTGATTCTGTTTTTAGATTATTTTATGATACAGTCAAAGGCGGTGACTTCCGCGCACGCGAAGCTAATGTTCATCGGCTTGCTGAAGTGAGCGGAAATATTATTGATCAATGCGTTGCGCAAGGAGTTCCTTTTGCAAGAGAATACGGCGGCTTACTCGATAACAGATCTTTCGGAGGAGCGCAGGTATCAAGAACATTTTATGCAAGAGGTCAAACGGGACAACAATTACTTCTCGGTGCAGTAAGCGCATTGAACCGTCAGGTCGGTAAAGGTTCGGTTAAACTTTATACAAGACGTGAAATGCTTGATGTTGTTGTTGTTGATGGTGCAGCAAAAGGTATTGTCTGCAGAAATCTTTTAACTGGTGAGATAGAAAAATATTCTGCACATGCTGTTGTACTTGCAACAGGCGGATACTCAAATGTTTTCTTCTTATCAACAAACGCGATGAACTGTAATGCAACTGCAATCTGGCGAGCGCATAAAAAAGGCGCCTTCTTTGCAAACCCCTGCTTTACACAAATTCATCCTCCCTGTCTTCCGCTTCATGGAGATTCACAGTCAAAACTTACATTGATGAGCGAATCACTTCGTAATGACGGACGTGTTTGGGTATCAAAGAAAAAAGGAGATATGCGAAATCCTGGTGATATTCCTGAAGAAGAACGAGATTATTATCTCGAAAGAAAATATCCTTCATTCGGAAATCTTTCACCGAGAGATATTTCATCAAGAGCTGCAAAAGAAGCCTGCGATGATGGAAGAGGTGTAAAAGGTGGAGAGGCTGTCTATTTAGATTTCAAAGACGCGATAAACAGGCTCGGACAAAAAGTGATTGAAGAACGTTACGGAAATCTTTTTGAAATATATGAAACGATAACAGGTGAAAATCCTTACAAAGTCCCGATGATGATTTACCCCGCACCTCATTATACAATGGGCGGACTCTGGGTTGATTATAACCTGATGAGTTCAATCCCGGGATTGTTTGTTCTTGGTGAAGCAAACTTTTCCGATCACGGCGCGAATCGTCTTGGTGCATCGGCTCTTATGCAGGGCTTGGCAGATGGTTATTTTGTTATTCCTTACACAATGGGAAATTATCTGGCAGGTGATAAGCCAACTGCAGTTAAAACGGATCATCCCGAATTTGAAAAAGTAGCCGGTGAAGTTAAAGAGATCACAAACAAACTTCTTTCTATCAAAGGAAAAAGAACAGTTGATGATCTTCACAAACAACTAGGCAGAGTGATGTGGAATAAAGTTGGTATGGCAAGAAATGAAAAAGGATTAAAAGAAGCTGTTGGTGAAATAAGAGCAATCAAAGAAGAGTTCTGGAAAAATGTAACCATACCGGGAAGCGGAGATGACATCAATCAAACACTTGAAAGAGCAGGTAGGCTTGTTGACTACTTTGAACTTGGTGAACTGATGGCACTTGACGCATTAAACAGAAACGAATCATGCGGCGGACATTTCAGGGAAGAATTCCAGTTTGAAGATGGTGAAGCCAAACGTGATGATGAAAATTATTCTCACGTTGCTGCCTGGGAATACAACGAACCTGAAAAATGGACGATGAATAAAGAACCGTTGAATTTTGAATATGTAAAACCTGCTATAAGGAGTTACAAATAATTGACGGTTGAGCAAATCAATATCGCTAATCAAAATTCATTTGTAGTTATTGTTGATTTAATTAAACAATCACGACAGAAAGCATTTTCTTATGTTAATACTGAGTTAATAAATTTATATTGGAATATCGGTGAGTTTATATCAAAGAAGACTCTGTCGGATGGGTGGGGAAAAAGTACCGTTGAAGATTTGGCGAAATACATACAGAAAGAGATGAATGGTTCCACCGGATTTTCATCTCAAAACTTGTGGAGAATGAAACAACTTTATGAGACATATTCAAGTTTTCCAATTCTCTCACCACTGGTGAGAGAATTGAGTTGGACTAACAATCTTCAAATCCTCTCAAAAACAAAATCCATCGAAGAAAAGGAATTCTATATTAATCTTTGTCTTAAAGAAAAATATTCAAAGCGTGAGTTAGGAAGGCAAATTGACAGCGGACTTTATGAACGTGTATTGTTATCAAAAAAAAGAATCGACGGAAATTTGATAGATGATTTTAAAGATAAAAAGAAAAAACTCTCACCAGTGGTTACAGAAATTGGAAATGAAGAAAACCAGCAGATTATAAATGTGTTTAAAGACACATATATTTTTGAGTTTCTTGATTTACCTGTAAAATATGGCGAAAAAGATTTGAGAAACTTACTTGTTCGGAATCTTAAAAATTTTATTCTTGAGATAGGAAAGGAATTCACATTCGTTGGAGATGAATACAGGATTCAGATTAGTCATAAAGATTTTTTTGTAGATTTACTTCTTTACCATCGAGGTTTACAATGTCTTGTTGCAGTAGAACTGAAAATTGATGAATTCAAACCTGACTATCTTGGGCAGATGAATTTTTATCTTGAAGTACTTGATCAAAACATAAAATTGCCTCACGAAAATCCTTCAATAGGACTATTACTCTGCAAAACTAAAGATGATGAAATTGTTAAAATTGCCATGAACCGGAATGTTTCTCCGACAAAAATTGCAGAGTATGAGACAAAACTTATTAACAAAAATCTATTAAAGAAAAAATTACACGAACTTGGTGAGTATTATTTAACTGACGAAAAATCCTAATTACTATAAGTTTGAAAGAAATCGGAGTTAATATATGGAAACAAAAAAATTAAATCTGAAACTTAAAATCTGGAGACAAAAAAATTCTAATTCCGTTGGCAGTTTTGTTGATTATGATGTTTCCGTTTCACCGGATGCGTCATTTCTTGAAATGCTTGATGAACTGAACAACACACTTGAAGCAAAAGGTCAGGAAGCAGTACACTTCGAAAGTGATTGCCGTGAAGGTATATGCGGAACATGCGGATTAGTTATCAACGGACATCCGCACGGACCATTACCTAAAATTGCAACATGTCAATTACACATGAGAAATTTTAAAGACGGCGAAACAATCTGGATTGAACCATTCCGTGCTGCAGCATTTCCCGTAATAAAAGATCTTATAGTTGATCGCTCAGGATTTGATACGATACTTCAAGCCGGTGGTTTTGTTTCGGTTAATACGGGCGGAGTTCCTGACGGAAATATGATCCCAATTTCAAAAGATGTAGCAAGTGATGCAATGGATGCTGCCGCCTGCATCGGATGTGGTGCATGTGTTGCTGCCTGTAAGAATGCATCAGCTATGTTATTTGTTTCGGCTAAAGTTTCACAATACGCGTTACTGCCTCAAGGTCAACCCGAAAGATATGTACGTGTTGAAAAAATGATAAAGGTAATGGATGATCTTGGATTCGGAAGCTGCACAAATACTTATGCTTGCGAAGCTGAATGCCCCAAGGGAATTTCGGTAACAAATATTGCAAGAATGAACAGAGATTATGTAGTCGCAAAGTTTAAGAATAAAGAATTAAGTGTTTAATTTTCTTTGCGACTTTGCGAGAAATAGACTGATTACAAATCCCGGTTAATAAAACCGGGATTTTTTATGAAGGAGAGAAAATGAAAATCATAGCAATCGAAAAAGAAATAAAGGGTGTTAGTGATTCACAATTCACAAAATCAATTCTAAAAGACGAAGCAGAACAAGCCTGGCAATTTTATCAACAAGGATATTTCAGAGAAATGTATTTTACTAGAGGGACAAATCTTGCTGTAATAATTCTCGAATGTGATGGTATTCTTGAAGCCAGCCGGATTTTGAATCAACTTCCATTGGTCAAAGAAGGTTTAATTGATTTTGAGATTAACGAACTACTTCCGTATAACGGATTTGAAAGACTTTTTACTCACTAAAAAATCACACCCAATTCTATCCTGATATTTAATCAGGAAATTTTATATTTTGCGCACAAAATTGGAGTAAAGAGGGTAATGTTCGAAAAAGAAATTAATTTCATTTCAGATTTTAGTTTAAACAAAGTAAAAAAGTTTGGCTCGTTTGTAACCTTTGAAAAAATACTTACAACGGATATACATCCTGCAATTAAACAATATATTTCTGCTGAACTGGATTATTTAATTTTTCAGGATAGAAATAAATTATTGCAGGAATCTGCTTTCGATTATTCAGGTTCTGAAGTAACAAAATATTTTAACCTGATTGGTCAGGAGATAAAAAAATCCAAACGAATCTCTTTTGAAGATTTAAGAAACTTAATAACACAGGCAGTTTCGTTTAACATTAATTTCCTCAGTCGTCCCAAATGGTCATTATCAAACCTGATTTTTGAAAGTACAAAAGAACACACAGTTCAGGAAGTTGTAATGATGCTGAACTATATTCATTACTATGAATATTTAAAAGATATTCTTAATGAATACCTGGAGAAACGGAAAGCTATAATTATTAACCTGACTGAATTTGAATTAATATTTAATAAACTTGATCGTGAATTATTTTCAACTCAGTCAAACCAGCTGCTTGAAAATGTTTTAACTTCTATCGCTGAATTTTTTAATGAAGGCGGCACAAGTAAAACAAAAATTTCACCCGTAACAATCGAAACATTTCTTAAAGAAAAGAATTTGATGGATCATCTCGTCACTCTGCGCAAAAGTATTTCCGCAGATGACAGGCTCAAATACGAAATATCGGACTTAAAGAAAATATTGTTTGCCGCTCCTGAAATTAAAGAGGAGTCAGTTATTTCATCTAATCCCGAAATTGAAGATCATTCACTTGCCGAAATTGAAGAAGATGGTGAAAATGTTCTTGCAGAAATAGATGATGATATTAGTAATACATCAATTGAACAGAATTTATTTAGTGAATCATTTAATGAAAAAAATGAAAGTATAATACAATCGGATTCAGATGATGAAGTAAATCTAAAATCTGTTGAGGAAAAAACAACAGAAAGTGAAGAGGAGCTTTTATCTTTCTATGAATCTGAAATTAAAGCCCTTGATGAAGATGGTTTGTTTAAAGGGATCGATGATGATTTACCATCCCCTGTGTTAAGTCAGGAAAAAAATAATTCTGAAGTGGAAAAGGAAGCTTTTCACACAAATGATTATCCCGAGTCGACTGAAAAAGTAAAAAGTGAACTCAATGATTTTTCTGATAGTGAAAAAATAGAAATTGAAGAAGAAATTTTCACATACGGAAATGAACAAAGTGAATTTTATGATAACGAAGAAACGACTCTTGATGACATTGAACAGGTTTCTTCGCAAACACAGCCAGTTGAACAGCAAACTGTTGTAAAAAATGAAAAATCAGAAAAAGATCTTTTCAGTTTCATGAGTGATAAGGAAATGGAAAGAATTGTCGGATCCGTTTTTAATGATGACAGGGAAGACTTTGTCACTACTATTGAAAGAATTTCCGAATGTTCAAACTATAATGATGCAACTGAAATCCTCAAAGGTGTATATTTCTCATACAAGGTTAGTCCATTCTCCAAAGAAGCGGTTACATTAACTAATATAGTTTCATCGTACTTTCACCAGAGTTAAAAATGTTTATTGATTATGCAGAAATTGAATTGACCGCAGGTAGCGGCGGTAATGGTGCGGTTACCTTCAGACGTGAGAAGTATGTTCCTAAAGGCGGACCCTCTGGTGGAAATGGTGGTAATGGCGGGAATATAATTTTTGAAACAGATTCAAATCTATATACTTTACTCGACTTCCGTTACAAAAAAAACTATAAAGCCCCTAACGGATCAATAGGCGGCAGTTCCTTGAAAGATGGTAAAACAGGTGCTGACATTGTTATCAGAGTTCCCGTCGGCACGATCATAAAAGATTCGTTAAAAGGAAAAACTATTTTTGATCTTGACAAACCTGGGATGAATGTAGTTGTTGCAAAGGGCGGCAAAGGCGGTAAAGGCAACAGTAATTTTGCAACACCAACAAACCAGGCACCGCGTTATGCTGAACCGGGTAGAAGCGGTGAAGCAAAAAAAGTTATTCTTGAATTAAAGCTTATTGCTGATGTTGGTCTTGTGGGTTTTCCGAACGCAGGTAAATCGACATTGATTTCAACAATATCATCAGCTAAACCTAAAATTGCAGATTATCCCTTTACAACATTAGAACCTAATCTTGGAATTGTTCGATATAAAGATTATCATAGTTTTACAGTAGCAGATATACCTGGCTTAATTGAAGGTGCACATACCGGCAAAGGACTTGGACACAAGTTCCTCAGACATATAGAGCGGACAAAAATTTTATTGTTTATGATCGAATGTACTTCGGAAAATATTCAGAAAGATTATGAAGTACTGCTTGGAGAATTAAAAAACTATAATCTGAAATTAACTGATAAAAAAAGGCTGATTGCATTAACGAAATCCGATTTACTTTCTGAATCTGAACTAAAAAAAATAAAACGGAAAACGATAAAAAAATATGATGAGCAGGTATTTATAATTTCATCTGCAACGAATGATGGTTTGCAGTCTTTGTTAGACAAATTGTGGCTCTTACTCCATGAGGAAAAAAACAAATCTTAATAGACAGGTGAACAATATGAGAAAAATTAATACTTTATTAATGGTAATAGTTTTAGCGATACTCCCATTCATCAATTCCTGTGAATCGGGTTTAAACGTTTTTTCAAAAGCTGACGATGTACAACTTGGATTGGATGTTAACAATGAGATAAGAAATAATCCACAGGAATATCCAATTTACCAGGGTGATCCTGCTATCAAAACTTATATCAACGAGAGATTATTTAATCATATATTATCATCACCACAGATTGAAAACAAAAGCATCTATCCGTATCAGTTAGAAATTATTGACAAAGATATACTTAATGCTTTTGCATTACCGGGTGGTTATTTATATGTCTATACCGGACTATTAAGTTACCTTGATACTGAAGCTGCATTAGCAGGCGTTTTAGGACATGAAATTGCCCACGCTGAAAGACGACACGCAACACAACGGATGACATCTTATTACGGAGTCTCAGTTCTTTTAAGTTTAATATTAGGTGAAAATCCTTCGCAAATAGCTGAAGTAGCGGCAAATCTTTTTGTTGGTTTGGCGTTTCTCGCTAACAGCCGCTCGGATGAAAACGATGCAGATGAATACTCATTCAACTATTTGAAGGATACAAGATATTATCCGGGTGGAGTTAAATTCTTCTTCGAAAAAATGAGAGATGAAGGATTAGTCAGTTCACAGAGTGACAAAATAGCAACATTTCTTTCAACTCATCCTGACCCGGTTGACAGAATAAGCAATACGAATGAAAGATTAACGATCGGTGGTTTTGAAGTAAAAACATATCAAAGTTCAGGGGATGGTATTTTCAGGG
>JAEXTA010000079.1 GCA_023453665.1 Bacteroidota bacterium
GGTTCTTGCTGTTGCTGTTTATAATCATTATAAAAGAATTAACTCAAGAAGTTCTTTTTTTGAACTTGATGATGTTGAAATAGAAAAGAGCAACATTCTTCTGATCGGACCCACAGGTGTTGGCAAAACGTTACTTGCACAAACACTCGCAAGAATTCTTGACGTTCCTTTTGCAATAGCTGATGCAACAACTTTAACAGAAGCCGGTTATGTTGGTGATGATGTTGAAACCGTTCTTGTGCATTTACTTCAGGCTTCGGATTATAATCTTGAACGTGCACAGAAAGGAATCGTTTATATCGATGAAATTGATAAGATTGCCCGAAAGAGTGAAAGCACCTCTATTACAAGAGATGTTTCGGGTGAGGGTGTTCAGCAGGCGCTGTTAAAAATTCTCGAAGGAACCGTTGCTGGTGTCCCGCCAAAAGGCGGGCGCAAACATCCCGAGCAGAGCCTGATAAATGTGAACACGAAAAATATTTTGTTTATTGTAGGTGGGGCATTTGACGGCATAGATAAAATCATTGCAACCCGCATCAACAAAAATAAAATGGGATTTGCATCCAATCTTGAAAAAACCAAAACATCTGACGATGATCTTATAAGACATACATTACCCGAAGATCTTTTAAGATATGGGTTGATTCCTGAACTTATAGGAAGAATACCTGTTATTGCACCGCTTCAATCATTGTCGGAAGAAGCATTTAAAAGCATTCTTGTCGATCCAAAGAATGCAATACTCAAACAGTACAAAAAATTATTTATGATGGAAGGAATCGAACTTGAGTTTGATCCGTTTGCACTCGATTCAATAGTTAAAAAAGCCATAGAAAGAAAAACAGGCGCAAGAGCATTACGTTCAATAGTTGAAGAATTTATGCTCGATATTATGTATGATCTTCCGTCAAAAGAAAAATATGATAAGTGCATCATTACTAAAGATGTAATTGATGAAGGCGCCCAGCCGATCTTTATTGAAGCTGACAGAAAATCCGCTTAATAAATTTTCAGGTAATCCTTTTTTTACTTTCATCATCAAAGACGTTCAGTGTATAAAATCATTTTATATATTTTTTTGATTTCACTTCCGCTGGCGGGTCAGTCAAAGATTCTTATTTATATGGATTTAAAACAAACAGACCATCTTAAAGCCTACGGAATAACATTCAATTCACTTACACAAGGTCAAAAAGCCGATTGGCTGCTTAACTACCGTGGGGGTTCTTTCCTGCTGGATTATTCAGACAAGCTCGCCGCTGAGTGCAGACTCGAAAATGTTGCATTTGATTTATTAAACGCATCGACTGTTGTTGAGTTATATTCCCTTCTTCAAAGCGAAGATAACAACATGGATATTGTACGTCTTGAAAAAGCTCCACGCATAGCGGTATATGTTCCTCCGGGATTTGCACCGTGGGATGATGCTGTTACGTTAGCACTTGAATATGCCAAGGTTAAATATGATAAAGTCTGGAATGATGAAATACTTCGCGGTGATCTTTCAAACTACGACTGGCTTCATCTTCATCACGAAGATTTTACAGGACAGTACGGAAAATTTTATGCAAGTTTTGCAAACGCACAATGGTATATAGACAACCAGATTTTATATGAAAATAATGCGAAAAAAAACGGCTACAGAAAAGTTTCTGAAATGATGAGAGACGTTGCATTGACAATTAAAAATTATGTGGGGCAGGGCGGTTTTTTATTTGCGATGTGTTCAGCAACAGACTCGTATGACATTTCACTTGCGGCAGCTAACACAGATATCTGTGCACAGATGTATGATGGTGATCCCGCCGACAATAATGCGCAGCAGCACTTAGACTTTTCCAACACTCTTGCATTTAAGGATTTTAAACTTGAAATGAATCCGTTCGTTTATGAATACAGCGATATAGATATACAACCGGTTGAGGTTGGTAATTTTGATAATGATTATTTCACACTCTTTGAATTCTCGGCAAAGTACGATCCGGTTCCCACAATGCTAACTCAGAACCACGCTAATGTAATCCGCGGGTTTATGGGACAGACCTCAATGTTCAGAAGAGAGTTGATAAAAAATTCCGTGATCATTCTTGCCGAAAGACAAAACACTGACCAGGTGAGATATGTTCATGGAAATTTTGGAAGAGGAACATTTACTTTTTACGGCGGGCATGACCCGGAAGATTATCAACACGCCGTTGGTGATCCGCCGACTGATCTTGCATTGTACAAAAATTCTCCCGGCTACCGATTAATCCTTAATAATATTTTATTCCCGGCAGCAACAAAGAAGAAACAGAAAACTTAGTATGACTAAGCGCGAAAAATTTCTTCGCTTTGTTAATAATAAAAAAAATGTAAAACGAATTTTATTCCTGCGCGATGGCTTATTAGGCGATACTGTTTTTATTACTCCGGTCTTATCAAGATTGAATCATACTTTCCCGGATGCTTCAATAGATGTAATAACCGGAAAAAATTCTGTTGAGATTCTAAAATATTTTCCGGGTTTACGAGAAATTATTCCCTTTAATTATGATTTAAAAATTATTTCAATCATCAAACAAATCTTTTTTTTCCTTTCATTTATTCCGAAAAGATATGACCTCTTAATCATTGCTGAAGTTAACCCTCACTATACATTGATGGGGAAACTTGTGTTCGCAAAAAATACAGTTTCATTTGCTGAATCAATGAAAAACTCAGTAGATTATTTCATAAGCAGACCATTCAAAACAGCAACACTCGCCGAAACAGAACTTGTTAAAGAATGGACTGAACCTGATGGAAAAGATAAACCTGTCCTTTTCGTTACAGTTGACGAAGTTAAAGAAATACGAAGACTGTTAAAGTCGTATGGAATTCATAATAAAGATAAAATAATATTATTTAATCCCGGCAGCAGCAAACAGAATTCAGAAAAAGACTGGGCGCTTGAATCTTATGTTCCTGTTGCGCATCATTTTACCGGTAAGTATGGATACAAAATTATTTTTAACGGTTTGAAAAGAGATAAAGATTCATTCGATGAATTGCAGAAATATTTTTCTGTTAAACCGCTAATGCTTGCTGGAGAAAAAACAATCTCGATCAGGCAGTTGTTTGCGCTGGTAAGTATTTCGGATCTTGTTGTTGGTGTTGATACCGGGACAATTCATATTGCAACCGCATTTAATATACCTGTTGTGTGTATGATGGGTTATACAGATAAAGCGAATACGGGACCATATCATCCGGATGTACCAGTAAAAGTCGTTTCGGCAGAATTACCATGCATTCCTTGTGCAAATAAAAATCCGAAACCAGCTCAATGGGATATTTGCAAAAATATTTTTCCTGTTGAGTGTATGAGGAGAATAACTCCGCAACTGGTAATAAATGAAATCGAAAACGTGTTAAAATTAAATCAACCCAAACCAGTTTAATAAAATATTTAATCCATAAAGGTGAAAATGAAATCGGTAAAAATTAAAAACAGCGTAAAAGAATTTATTGTCGGAAAGATTGTATGTGTTGGTCGAAACTATGCAGAACATGCAAAAGAACTTGGGAATGAAGTCCCCGAGAAGCCGGTAATATTTCTTAAGCCTGTTTCGTCAATGATTTATTCAGGTGAAAAAATTATTCATCCTGATTTTTCAACAGACATGCATCACGAGGTTGAATTGGTTTTGTTGATAGGCGAAACAATAAAGGATGCATCTTTGATTGAGGCAGAAAACGCAATTGCGGGTTTTGGAGTCGGACTTGATATGACACTTCGGGATGTTCAGAATGAGTTAAAGAAAAAAAGTCACCCCTGGACAATTGCAAAGTGTTTTGATACTTCTGCAGTTGTATCCGATTTCGTCTTTAAAGCCGAAAAACATTTGACACTTGATGAAGAAATTTCTTTGACTGTAAACGGAGCTATCAAACAAAAAGAAAAACTGAATAAAATGATTTTCAATCCTGAAGAAATTGTTCAATACATTTCTTCATTGATGACACTGGAAAAAGGAGATTTGATTTTTACAGGAACGCCGGCTGGAGTAGGCAAGGTAAATCGCGGCGATATAGTTCAGGCTAAAATTGAAAATGTATCTGTACTTGAATGTGAAGTAGTATAAAATTAATTGTTCAGATTGTTTAATGATCTTTTTATCACATCTTCTATTGAAATAGAAGGGAACATTTGAAGCACATCTCTAACAACTTTTTCAGCTACTTTTGAATTGTATCCCAATGTAGTTAGTGCGGCAACAGCTTCATTCTTTATGTTATATGTTTCATCTTTCATTCCTTCGCCGGAGATTGAATCAACCTTAGAGCGAAGTTCAAGAACAAGTCTTTCTGCAGTTTTTCTTCCAACACCCGGCACGGCCAGAATCCTTGTTATATCACCGGATTGAACTGCGTTCTTCAAATCATCTGTTCTGATTCCCGAAAGAATACTCAATGCGATTTTGGGTCCGATACCATTTACTGAGATTAACAGGTTAAACATTTCTTTTTCTGATTCAGAATAAAACCCGAACAAGGTAATTGAATCTTCACGAACAATTGTATGAATGAAGAGTGCTACATCTTCTTTTTCATTAATGTTTTCGAATGTATTTATGGAAATATTTATTTCGTAGCCAACTCCATTTACATTGAGTAAAATCCTTGTTGGTTTTGATGAAATTATTTTACCGCTAAGAAATCCTATCACTGTCTTGTTCTTTCAATTTTTTAATCTTTAAATTTTTCAATTAAGAAATAACCCTATCCGGATTCTGTTCAACAAATGATTTCCAGCTTTTTGATTTTTTAACAGGCGATTTCATTCTGAAAGCATGACATAACGCAGCAGCAAGCGCATCACTTTCATCAGTTTTCATTTTTTTTGATTTAAGATTAAGAAGACTTTTAATCATAAAACTGACTTGTTCTTTTGAGGCTCCACCTTTTCCAACAACCGCCTTTTTTATTTCTCTCGGAGAATATTCGCTAACAGGAATTTTATTGTGTACAGCAGCCAAAATTGAAACGCCTCTTGCATAACCGATTTTTAATGTTGACTGGACATTCTTTCCATAGAATGCTGTTTCAATTACAAACTCATCGGGTTTAAAAGTTTTTATTATTTCAGACAGTCCGTTATAAATTAATTCAAGTTTATGCGGCAGGTCGTTCGATGCAGGAAGTTTGATCAACCCGTTGCTTATATGGGTGAAGGTATTTTTGTCGTGACGGATAATTCCGTAACCGGTTATAATTGTTCCGGGATCGATACCAAGAATTATCACAAAATTTCCCTGATATTTAAAAAAGTATTTAGTCTATGAAATCAGCGTTTGAATAAACATTCTGGACATCATCATTGTCTTCAAGTGATTCAATTAACTTCATCACTTTTTCTGCATCTTCACCTTTAACTGCAACCATGTTTTTTGCAATATATTGAAGCGATGCATTTTCAATACTCAATCCTTTTTCAACAACCGCTTTTCTTACCGGTTCAAAAGATTCTAATGCGGTCTGTATTTCAAAATATTCTTCTTCCGTTGTAAGATCATCTGCGCCGGCTTCAAGTATTATTTCCATTAAGTCGTCTTCAGATTTACCCTGACGTGGAAGAGTGATAACACCTTTACGGTCAAACATCCACAACACTGATCCGGTTTCAGCCATACTTCCACCGCCTTTACTGAAGAGGTGTCTGACTTCAGCGACAGTTCTGTTTTTATTGTCGGTCGCTACTTCAACAACAACAGCAATTCCGGCTGGTGCGTATCCTTCATAAGTAAGTTCATGATATGAAGCTCCTTCAAGAGTTCCCGTTGCTTTTTTTATAGCGCGGTCAATATTATCTGCCGGCATGTTTACTGATTTTGCATTATCTACTGCAAGTCTTAATCTTGGATTGCCGTTAGGATCTCCGCCGCCTTCACGCGCAGCGATGGTGATTTCTTTGATCATCTTAGTAAAAATTTTTCCGCGTTTGGAATCTATAACGGCTTTTTTTCTTTTTGTGGTTGCCCACTTTGAATGACCTGACATTACTTTATTACTCCTGAATTTTTTCTTTTACTATTAAATCCTTAAAACGAAACTGCGGGAATGTTCTTCCATCGTGAAAAGTTTTATCAATTGTGAAAACTACATCCAGATATTTCCCGGGTTTACTTACACTCTCAAAATGTTCTGCCATATTAAAACCGATGCAATCAAAAACTTTATCAGAACCATTTTGTTTTAAATTTACTATAAGATGATTAACGCCGACAATCCTGGGGGTATTGACCACTTCAACATTTTCTGATAAAAATACAGGGCGCATATTGCCCGGGCCAAACGGCGAAAACTGATCAATGATCTTTAAAAACTTTGGAGTTATTTCACTGAACTTAAGTTTTGTATCAATGTTTATTTCAGGCAGTAGATCTTCTTCAGTGATTGATTCTTTAACTACCTGATTGAACTTATTTTTGAACTCTTCGATTTTTTCAACTTCAACTGCAAGTCCTGCTGCTGCCTGGTGTCCGCCGAAATGAATTAAAAGATCTTCACACTTTTTTAAAGCTTCATAAATATTAAAGTTTGAAATACTTCTTGCTGATCCTTTTGCAACACCATCGACGGTTGTAAGCATGATTGTGGGACGGTAATACTTTTCAACTAACCTTGATGCAACAATACCGATAACCCCGGGGTGCCATTTTTCCTGGTGAAGAATTATTGCAAGGTCTGTGTTAAGGTCAAGTGAATTTTCAACGATGTCGAGTGCATCATCAAAAGTATCAACATCAATTTTTCGTCTGTGATAGTTTTCACTCTCAAGTACTTTAGCAAGTTCAAGTGCTTCCTGTTTATTGTTTGTGACAAGAAGTTCAACCGCCCTTTCCGCATCGCCTAATCTTCCAACCGCATTAATCCTTGGCGCAATTGTGAATACAATTTGCCCTGAGGTAAGGTTGCCCGGTTCCATATTGCTGCTTTCTATCAATGCTTCAATTCCCGGGCGAGGGTTAGAATTGATCTGGTTCAATCCCTCTTTTACAAGGATTCTGTTTTCATCAATTAATGGAACAATATCAGCCGCACCGGCTAGGGCAACAAGATCAAGATATTGGAGAGGTAATTCGCGTTTACCAATTCTTTCAGAAACACCCTGCGCAAGTTTAAATGCAACTCCTGCACCGCTCAAATATCTGAACGGATAATTGCAATTTGGTTTTAACGGATCAAGTACTGCATAAGCATTTGGCAGTTGATCTTTGGGCTGATGATGGTCGCAGATAATTATATCAAGACCAATTTGATTTGCATAATCGGTTTCTTCAACTGCAGTTATTCCGCAATCAACTGAAATAAGAAGTGAGGCACCTTCATTTTTAATATGATCGATTCCGGATGTCGAAATTCCGTATCCTTCAGTCAGTCTTTTGGGAATATAAAACTCTACATTAGCTCCGAGCTCTTTTAAGAACATATAAAGAAGCGCGGTTGAACAGGTTCCGTCAACATCGTAGTCGCCATAAATGTATATCAACTGGTTTTCGGTTAGCGCTTTTATTACACGGTATGTAGCGGCTTCCATTCCATCCATAAGAAATGGATCATGCAGGGAGTCTAAAGTCGGGCGGAAAAAATATTTAGCCTGTGAAAAATTTTTAATATCCCTTTGAACAAGAAGTTTTGCAAGCACTTCAGAGATATTGAGTGAATCCGAGAGTGATTTTACTGCGTATTCGTCATTATTTTCTTGAAGCTTCCAACGCTTTTTCAACATAAAAGTTTTAGTAATTAAAGAACTAATATCAGCCCAAACCTGTAAGCCGAATTCTGTAACCCCGATTAAAACCGGGACGGCAATCATTTATCTGGTCGCGGTATTACTACCATGATCTTGCGGTCTACCCGGTAATCATTAAAAGCGAACAACTTTTTTCCTGTTAAAGAACGATTACCCTATTTGACCTTGCTTCGAGTGGGGTTTACCTTGTCCCGCAAATGCGGGATCCACTAAAGGACCAGTAATGTTACCATTACTGCGGTAGGCTCTTACCCTGCCTTTTCACCTTTACCCCGAAATTAATCAGGGAAGTATATTTCTGTGGCACTTTCCGTATCCCGCCAAAGCGGGACCCCGGGCGTTACCCGGCACTCTGTTCTGTGAAGTTCGGACTTTCCTCCCTCAGACTTTTGTCTGAAAGCGATTGCCCGGTCTGGACTATTATATTTAATTCTGTGTTTATAAAAAATTGTTAAAATTGATTAAAAAATTAAACCGATAATATTTATTAAACCGGTTAATCAATTTGATTCAGTGGTGCGAATATACGAAATATCTCCAGCTAAAACAGCTAAAAAGATTTTATAGAACTTTGGCGGGTATTAGTCTGCAGGAAGAGGTGGTCTCAAAAGTTTTGACAAATTTCAAATGTATTTTTTCTTTTGAGCCAGCCTCTTTTATAAACTTTTTATTCAGTTGATTCAGAAATTTCAGGAGAAACAAGAATTCTTCCGCAATATTCACAGAAAAATAGTTTGTTGTTTCTGCGTATCTCCAACTGTCTTTGCGAAGGGACAATATTGTGGCATCCTGAACAAGCCGAACGTTTTATTGTCGCAACGGCTTTTCCTTTTTTGGCTTTCCGAATTCTCATATATGCGGCATAATCCGGCTTTTTAGTTTCAGCTTCCTTTTCTTTTCTAAGCTGAAGAAGTTTTACCTCTTCTTTTTCGTTTGCTTTTATTATTTCTTTAAGATCAGCTTGTTTGATCTTTAGTTCGTCAGAAAGTTCGGTCAACATCGGACTTACGGTTTCAATATCTTCACTTAGTTTTTTACTAAGATCGGCTAAAGCGTCATTTTCGGCAGATAATTTATTTATTATTTCATCTGAATGATCTATTTCTTTTGTTAAAGCATCATACTCTTTATTATTTCTTACCTGGTAAAGCTGAGCTTTAAACTTCTTTTGATTGTCTTTAAGTTTTTCAATTTCCTCATCATTCTCTTCGCGTTTTTTTAATGAGTTTTTACGTTCTTTTTCTTTTTGTTCTATCTCTTCATTAATTGTATTGATCTTATTTTCGAGTTCTTTTACTGCGTTAGGCAGGTCACCGCGAAGTTCTTCCAATTCATCGAGCTGATCATCTATTATTTGCAATTCATAAAGAGTTTTTAACCTGTTAATCAATTTATATTTGCTCCTTAGTTATTATAAAAGTGTACCGGGTTTGTTGACCCGTTATATTTAAAAATTTTATTTGTTTTGTTCTTCAAAAGAAGATTAAGTCGTTTTTCAATTTCTTTAAGCGAAACAATTTCTGTTTCGTAATGACCTGCATCCACCATTAAAATTTTTGCTTCCATATCCTGGAAAGTATGATACTTAACATCCGCAGTGACAAATGCATCACATTGCATTTTTATTGCGTCAACGGAATATTCTGAACCGGAACCGCCGCACACCGCCACACGAATAATTAGTTTTTCTGTTTGTCCGCTATACCTGAAATTTTTGATCTTTAATGATCGTGATATATGATTAAAAAATTCTCTTTGATTCATTGGCTTTTCAAGGTCACCAAATGCACCAATTCCATAATCAACATTTGAAATTGAAACGGGATATACATCGTAGGCTACTTCTTCATAAGGGTGGGCTTTTTTTACGGCAGCAATCACATCATTAAGAATCCAGGAATTTACAAGTACTTCAAATCTCGCTTCGTTTACTTTTTCCGTTATATTTTTCTTTCCGATTGCAGGATTGGATTTTGCTGAGCCTTTAAAAGTTCCTGTTCCTGCTGTGCTGAAACTGCAATTACTGTATTCGCCCATTTTTCCGGCACCAGCCTCAAAAGCTGCATGTGATACTTTTTCAAGCGAGTTCTGAGGAACAAAAACCACCAATTTAAACTGATTATCAGACAGGTTTTTCAGGAACCTTATATTATTCAGTTTTAATGCTTTGGCAAGTTGAAAACTAACTCCATCTTTTGTGTAGTCAAAGTTAGTGTGCATTGAATAGAGAGAGATGTCTTTCTTTATCAGTTTTTCAATTATTTTGGATTTGGTATCCGAAGCAAGATCAATTTTTTTTAGAGGGTTAAATAGTAATGGGTGATGCGAAATGATAAGGTTGCATTTTTTTTCAGCAGCTTGTTTTACCACAGATTGATCAACGTCGAGACAAATCATAATATTTTTAAGTTCCCTTTGTAAGGTACCAACCTGCAAACCCACATTATCTTTTTGCCAGGCGATTTCTTTCGGCGACCATTGTTCTAAATATTTTATTACTTCGTTGCTGTTCATACAAAAAAAAATGCACTTCTGGATTTGAAGTGCATTTCTAAATTTCTGTTTTGTTAAGTCCTGAATCAGGACAGTCATTCTTGATAAAGATTAATATTCTTTCTGGTAAAATTGCAATCATATTTGGTGGACTAATATAACTTATTGATTTTTAATTATCAATAAATGCGCCAGAAACATCATTTTCTTTGAAAAAAATATTTCCGGCTTATAATACAGGATCAATCCAATTTCCGTCTTCTTTTATTATTTCAATTAAACGATCAACGGCTTCTTCTGAAGAAACATTCCTTTTTACAATATCTTTTGCCCGGTATAGCGTAATTTTTCCCACTCCCGATCCAACATATCCGTAATCAGCATCTGCCATTTCGCCAGGACCGTTAACTATGCAACCCATAACAGCAATCTTTAATCCTTTAAGATGTTCGGTTCTTTTCCTTATCATTTCAGTTGTTGATTGTAAATCGAATAAAGTTCTTCCGCAGGAAGGGCAGGCAATATATTCAGTTTTTGAAATGCGAACCCGCGCCGCCTGAAGTATGCCAAACAATAACCTGTTTGTGTTTGCCTGAACTGAACTCTTGTCTTTTATAAATGATCTTACATAAGTTCCATTATTTTCGTCCTGAGACTTTGTTGAATTGTATGATAACCATACGCCATCACCGAATCCATCAATTAATAATCCGCCGATATCAGTGGATGCAAATAATCTTAGTTCATCTTCAGATATATTTTCATAATCCTGTCTGATGATAACCGGGTTTAGAATTTCGTTGTTGATTAATTCAATAAATAATCTTCGTAACTCAGCCATAGCGTGTTCATTTGGAGTTTGAACTACAAGCACAACAGTCTTATCATCACGAAGTCTGTTTATCAGGTCGTCATTCAATTCATTTAATGAAAGCAAAAGAAAATTTGCTGAAAGAGATTTTTGTTCGGTAAGCAGGTACTCATTCACATTAAATAAAGGATAACTAACTGTTTTATCACCAAGCTGCAACCAGTGATCAAAATCGTGTATAACTTTTAATCCCGGCTGAAGTTCAATCTTACTATCTTTTTTGCCAAGATAGATCAGGTCAGCAGCCATATCACTCATATTCCATTTGTCGGTTGGCGTATCATAATTATAGCCGATGTAAGTCAGATCTTTATAATCACCAACACCTTTCTCACTGTAATCCGAAATAACCCGAGGTACATTATTGCCGCCGATTCCATTTACTTCAAATGAATCTCTTCTATGATAATTAAGCGGATCATAAGGAAGAAAAGTAACAGGCTTAATTGCTTTGTGGTTATTCCTGTTTTTATATCGTGATGCTAATGAAATTGCGACCGGTGCTTCAAATTCAGGATCTTCAGTTAATGAAACTCTTATTGTATCACCAAGTCCGTCTTCGAGCAATGTTCCTATTCCAACTGCTGATTTTACTCTTCCATCCTCACCACCGCCTGCTTCAGTAACTCCGAGATGAAGAGGATAATTCATTTTTTCTTCTTCCATTTTTTGAATAAGAAGTCTGTATGCCTGAATCATAACCTGCGGATTGCTGGCTTTCATCGATAACACTATTTCGCGATAATCCAGGTCTTCACAAATCCTTACAAACTCTAATGCTGATTCAACCATTCCTAGGGGTGTATCACCGTACCTGCTCATTATCCTGTCTGACAGGGAACCATGATTTGTTCCGATTCTCATAGCAGTGCCATATTCTTTGCAGATATTGACAAGCGGTGTAAATTTTTTTCTTATCCGCTCTAGCTCGGCATCATAAGCATCATCGGTGTATTCTATTTCTTCGAACTTTTTCTTATCCGCATAATTGCCGGGATTAACTCTTACCTTCTCAACAATCCTTGCTGCAAGTTCGGCAGCATTTGGTGTGAAATGAATATCTGCAATTAACGGAACTGAATATCCCCGCGTCCTAAGTTCTTTTTTTATGTTTTCAAGATTTGCCGCTTCATTTATACTTGGTGCGGTTATGCGAACATACTCGCATCCAGCATCCACCATTCTTATGGTTTGTTCAACAGTACCTTTTGTATCCATTGTGTCCGTAATTGTCATCGACTGTATTCGTACCGGGTTATCTCCACCCAACGGAACATCGCCGATTTTAACAACCCTGGTTTTATAGCGGGAATACTTTGTTAGACTGTTGCAGTATGATTTTATTTTTTCAACCGATTCGTGCATCGTATAGCTTTCTTTAAAAGATTAACTAATTCATCCACAATATAAGTGATTTTGGATTTTTATTAATTCCATTTATTAAGAACCTTCAAATTTTATTGAAATTTAATCCTCCGAAATAAAATATCAACTGATAATGAATTTAAACTTCAAACTTGTAACTCATAATTATATATTTAGAAAGTAATTCATGTTTTATTTACTACTTATGTTACCTCATTAAATGCGAATCCCTGAATCAAAAATTGAAGAGATAAGAGCTACGGCTGATATTGTAGATGTAATTTCCGAGTACGTCATTTTAAAAAAACGCGGGAAAAACCTTCTTGGGTTGTGTCCATTCCACGGTGAAAAAACTCCATCATTCACGGTAAGTCCTGATAAACAAATATATCATTGTTTCGGCTGCCATAATGGCGGTAACGTTTTCAAATTCTTAATGGAATATGAAAAAATTTCATTCATAGAAGCGGTGCAGGAACTGGCTGAGAAAACCGGAATTCAGTTAGAGTTTGATGATGCCGAATCAACTGAAAAACAAACCGAACAGGAATTACTTTATGAGATAAACACACACGCGGCAAAATATTTTTCAGATAATCTTTTGCATGATGATAATGCTGAAATTGCGCGTGAATATTTTGCCAAAAGAAAAATCAAACAGGCAACAATAAGAGCATTCGGACTTGGTTATTCTTTTTCTTCACGCGATAGTTTCGTTCAATACGCAACATCAAAAAAAATTGATTTAGAAAAATCTTTAAATCTTGGTTTGATAGGTTCAAATAACGACGGAAGACTTTATGATAAATTTTCGGGACGAATAATCTTTCCTCTATTTTCACCCAACGGAAGAGTAATTGCTTTTGCCGGAAGAATACTTGAAGACCGTGAAAATGCGGCTAAGTATCTCAACTCACCGGAATCATTAGTCTATATAAAAGGCAGAACGCTTTACGGATTGTTTCTTACAAAAGATGAAATCAGAAAACAGGATAAAGCCATTCTTGTTGAAGGTTATATGGACCTGATCTCACTTTACCAGAACGGAATTAAAAATGTTGTCGCGGTTTCCGGTACGGCTTTAACTGAAGACCAGGTTTTGCTTCTTTCCCGTTACACAAAAAATGTTGTGCTGCTGTTTGATGCCGATACAGCAGGCATAAAAGCATCTATGAGAAGTATTGAACTTCTTTTAAAACGTGATATCGAAATAAAAGTCGTTTCTCTTCCGGCTGGTGAAGATCCCGATTCTTATGTAAATAATTATGGTGCAGATAAGTTTGAGGAGATAATTGACAAAGGCATAAACTTTCTTGAATACCAAACTGCATATTATGAACGCGAAGGTTATTTCAAAGAAGCATCAACAACGGTTGAGGCAATACGCGAACTTGTAAAACCTGTTGCATTGATAAACGATGAATTGAAAAGAAATATTCTTATAAAAACCATAGCTCAAAAATTCGGTCTGCGTGAAAAACTTCTTGAATCGGAACTTGATAAGATCATTGTTAAACAGGATGACAGAAACATACGACAGCAATCGAATAATCTGAACAGGAGAAATGTTTCCGGGCTTGAGCAGGAGCCGGCGGATTCATTATCATTAAACTATTTAGTTGAAAAAGAATTAATAAAATTTCTGCTTGAAGGAAACGAAAGCATAGTTGAACTTATAAATCGATATATAACCTCGGATGATTATTTATTTGAGCCCCATCGTAATCTTGCTGAAATTATTTATAACTGTTTTCATGATGGTGAAAGTATAATTGCATCATCCATACTTGAAAAAATTTCTGATGAAAAACTCCGCGCATATCTCCTCGAAGTTACATTTGAAAAATACTCGGTAAGTAAATACTGGGATGAACTTCGTCCCAATGAATCTTATGAAAAGCTTTTAATGAAAATTGCGATTGATACAGTGCAAAAATTCAAGACGATGGAAATTGACAGAAGAATAGAAGAAAACCACAGGTTGATACGCGAATCTTCAGATGAACTGAATCAACTTGAACTGCTGAAACAAAACCGTGAACTCGAGCAGGAAAAAATTTCAATCAGCAGAGACCTGAACGGGTTAAAGATCTGACATTCATTTTTAGTCTTTAATTATCATTTGGATAAAGCATACAAAATATTGAAAGATGTTTTTGGTTATGATTCTTTCAGATCACTTCAGAAAGAAATAATCGGAAATGTTCTTGATAAAAAGGATACCGTAGTAATTATGCCGACCGGAGGGGGCAAATCGCTTTGCTACCAGGTACCCGCATTAATTTTTAACGGACTGACTATTGTTATTTCCCCGCTGATTTCATTAATGAAAGATCAGGTTGAACAGTTACGTCAGCTTGGAGTTACTACAGCCCTTCTCAACAGTTCACTCACACAGGATGTTTACAGGCAGAATTTTGAAAGTGTTAAAAACGGAAAAGCAAAACTTCTTTATCTCGCACCTGAGTCTTTAGGCAAAGAAGACATTTCAAATTTAATCAAGACGGTTAAACTTGATTGTATTACAATTGATGAAGCTCATTGTATTTCTGAATGGGGACATGATTTCCGGAAGGATTACCGGCAGCTTGGAATTTTCCGGAAAGCATTTCCAAACGCTGTTTGCATAGCACTTACAGCAACAGCAACTCCGCGTGTGCAGGATGATATTGCAAACAATCTGAATTTAATTGAACATAAAAAATATGTCGCAAGTTTTAACCGCGAAAATCTTTTTCTTGAAGTTATTCCTAAACAAAATTCCTATCAGCAGGTTGTTGATTTTATTAATGAACATAAAAATCAATCAGGAATAATTTATTGTTTCTCACGCAAGCAGGTTGATTCGCTTCACGATTATCTTTCATCAATTGGGTATTCAACAAAACCATACCATGCGGGATTATCTGATGACGAAAGGAGTTTAAACCAGGAATTATTTATCAAGGATGAAGTTCAGATTATCATTGCAACAATTGCGTTCGGAATGGGAATTAATAAATCAAATGTAAGATTTGTTCTTCATCATGATCTTCCTAAAAACATTGAGTCATATTACCAGGAAATTGGAAGAGGCGGTCGCGATGGTTTGAAATCAGATTGTCTTTTATTGTTTAGCTATTCTGATATCGTTAAAATAAAATATTTCATCGACCAGAAAGAAGATGAAGCCGAAAGACGTTCTGCGCAGGTTCATCTTAATGCAATGATAAAATACGCCGAATCAGAATCGTGCAGAAGACATCCGCTGATAAATTATTTTGGTGAACATTACAAAACAGAAAACTGTGCGATGTGCGATAACTGTCTTGGTGATGAAAAGGAAAGCAGCGACATAACAATCGCAGCACAGAAATTTATGTCGGCAGTAAAACGCACAGGGGAAATTTTTGGAATCAATTATATAGTTGATGTACTAACCGGAAGCGAGAGTGATAAAATTTTTTCCAACGCTCATCAGAACCTGACTGTATATGGAGTCGGCAAAGAGTTTAATAAAAAGCAATGGCAGTTGATTGCGCGACAGCTTGTAAGCAAAGAATATCTTAATAACGATAATGAATACGGCAGTCTGAAGTTGACTGAAAAATCTTACGGCGTACTACTTCGCAACGAAAAAGTTTTTGGATTTATTAAAGAGCCGGAAGTAAAAATTAAATCTGCAAAAAAAGCTGCTGCCGGAATTGATCAGCCGCACGATGAAAAACTATTTGAACTGCTTAAAGCAAAACGAAAAGAACTAGCCGATAAAGCAGGTGTGCCGCCGTATGTTATCTTTTCTGATAAAACATTGATAGAGATGTGCATTACATATCCCGTTAACACAGCGGGATTTTTACACATAAGTGGAGTAGGTCAGCGTAAGTTTGAAAGTTACGGCGAGACATTTATCAGCATTATTAAAAAATATGTCAGCCAGAATAATATTCCTATTAACGAAACCAGACCAAGAGCGAAAGTAAATTCAATAGCATCTACAAAACCAAAGTATATGATTGTAAGTGAATTTTATAATGAAGGCAAACCGATTGATAAATTAGCGAAGGAGTTTGGGGTTCAGGAAAGGACAATAATTCAGCATCTGTTTAAATATGCAAATGAAGGAAACACTATAAGAACCAATGAATTGATTGAACGAATTAACTTATCAGAAAAATATCATCAAAAAGTTTTTGACGCATTTGAAAAAAACGGTGTGTTTCCTTTAAGAACAATATTCGATTTGTTTGAAGGCAGTGTTTCCTATGATGACCTGCAATTGCTAAAGCTTGTTTACATCAATAAAGATTTCCAATCTGGTTAATACAATTAAATTTTTCATTAATACTTAGTTTGTTTAACTTTTCTCATCGAAATAAAAAATTATAAATGATGAATTACCGACAAGCAAAAACCGGCAAACTAATGATAGACATACTTCCGGATAAGTGTGACTTTTGCGGATGCTGCGTTGGTGTATGTCCTGAAGACGCGATTGAATTGAAAGAAGCAGAAATATTTATCATTGATCCTCGCTGCACAAACTGCGCAAAGTGTGTATGGAGCTGCCCGATTGAGGTTATTAAGTTTAAGAAGGAAGGTGTGCCAGCGGGATGAGCTTCAGTCTGCAGTCGTCAGTCTTCATTCAGAAAAAGATGAAAGTTTTATAATGAGCACTTTTAGAGATTTAAGAGTTTATCAAAAAGCATTTAATCTGGCGATGGATATTTTTAATCTAACAAAATCCTTCCCCGAAGAAGAAAAGTATGGATTGACTTCTCAGATAAGGAGATCATCTCGCAGTGTTTGTTCATCGATTGGCGAAGCTTATAGAAAAAGAAAATATCCCGCTCATTTTATTTCAAAGACGACTGATGCCGATATGGAAAATTCTGAAACACAGGTATGGTTAGATTTTTCGTTTAGTTGTAAATACATTAACAAACAAGTTTATCAGGAATATAAATTAAGATCCGAAGAAGTTGGTAAAATGTTAAATCATATGATTGAAAATCCGGAAAAGTATAAATAAATATTTGCCAACTGAGAACTGGAGACTGAAGACTTTCCATATGAAATCGGTTTAAATAATAATCAAAATTGAAAAGAAGTGTGAAAAAAGAATACGACGTAATAGTAGTTGGTGCCGGACCTGCTGGAAGTATAGCTGCTCGTTATGCTGCTGAGCAGGGTGTTTCCGTTTTAATGCTGGAGAAAGATCGCGATGTTGGTTACCCTGTCAGATGCGGTGAAGCAATCAGTAAGCCCGGTGTGGAAGAATTTATTTCAAGTGATGATAAATGGATTGCCACAAAGATCAGCAAGTTTTCTTTTAACGCTCCCGATGGTAATGAAGTAATTATTGATTTCGGTGAAGCTGGTTATGTTTTAGACCGAAGAATTTTTGATTATGAACTTGCAAGAACTGCCGCTGAAGCTGGAACACAAATCATCACACGTGCTTATGTAAATGGCTTATTGTTCGATAGCGATGGAAAAGTAAACGGCGTTAAGTACGAATACCAGGGTGAACAAAAGGAAGTAACTGCAAAAGTAGTTATCGCTGCTGATGGTGTTGAGTCAAGAGTAGGTCGATGGGCTGGACTTGAAACACACATTGACTTCCGGGATATGGAAAGTGCCGTGCAAATTACTGCTGCAAATATTCCTGTCGATCAAAACACACTTTACTTTTACTTTGGAAAAGATGTTGCGCCCAATGGATACTTCTGGATTTTTCCTAAAGGACACAACAAGGCTAACATTGGTCTTGGTGTAAGTGGATTAATCGGAAAGAAAAAGTCAGCGCAATCATTCCTTAATGATTTTATGAACAAACATTATCCTGATGCGCCTGTGCTTACCACAATTGCAGGTGGAGTTCCTTGTTCAATTACACTTGATAAAATTTCTGCGCCGGGTATTATGCTTGTCGGTGATGCGGCGAGACAGGTGAATCCACTTAGCGGCGGAGGTATCGCAAGCGGAATGATCGGCGGAAGTATCGCCGGAAGAATCGCAGCCGAAG
>JAEXTA010000080.1 GCA_023453665.1 Bacteroidota bacterium
ATGCTACCATAAAAAATTGTAATGTTAATGCCGGACAAGATATTGCAGCCCCGACAACATCGGTAAGGGCAATAGACTTTCTCTATGTTTCCGGAACCGGGAACGATCCGGATTTTATTCTATGCGAAAATAATTTTTGCCGTTATGCATATACTGGTATTCGTCTGGAAGGTGTTGCCAGCGGCGACGTTATGGAATCAGCAATTGTTAGAAATAATATTATAGATTCAGTTGGAAATGCCGGAGTTTATTCCCACTATCAGAATAACACTCTTATTTATAATAATGATATAAATATTCTTAGAGGCAGCTCTGCAACTATGTATGGGGTTTATGTTGGAACAGCATCATCTAATGTACGTGTTTACAAAAATACTGTGCATGATTTAAATCAGCTATCTACAACAAGTGTCACGTACGGACTTTACGCTTCAGGGTCAAGTACCCTTGCGATGAATTCATTCTTCAATAATTTTGTTTATAACATTAATGTTCCTGCCACAGGAACCGGGGCGCTTTACGGTTTGTATAGCGGAACAACAAATACTACAGTTCCTGATACTTTTGCATTTAACTCTGTCAATCTTACAGGAACTTCCACCGGTAACAGAACTAGTTCAGCATTTTATAAAGGATCATCAACAGGACCAGTTTATGTTTATAACAACATATTACAGAATACACGTACAGATGGTACTACTGGAATTGCGTCAGCAATTTACAAGCTGGCGGTAGCAACTGTATTAACATCGGATAATAATAATCTTTATGTTGGTACACCAGATGTACAGCACCAAACAGGCAGAATAGGTTCTACTACTTATGCAACTTTGGCTGACTGGCAAGTTGCAAACTCAAGTGATGCTGTAAGTGTAACTGAAAACGCACCATTTGTAAGTAGTACTAATCTGCACATCCAAACAACAGTGCCAACTCAACTTGAATCAGGTGGAGTACCTGTAGCTGGAATTACAGATGATTTTGATGGTGATTTAAGAAACGTCTCAACACCTGATATTGGTGCTGATGAAGGACCTTTTACAGGGCTTGACCTTACTCCGCCATCAATTAGCTATACATTAATTCCTAATACAACCAATACAACGTCAGTTACATTAACGGCTACAATAACCGATCCAAGCGGAATTGCAACCGGTGCAAATCTGCCAAGATTATATATCAAGAAGATTAATGATGTCGCTTATGTTTTTAATAATACACCGGTAATAGCTGGTGATGACTATACCTTTACGATCAATTATTCAGCTCTAGGCGGAGTCGTAATAGATGATACAATTCAATACTATGTTGCTGCGCAGGATCTGAATGGAAATGCCGGTACATTACCAGCAGGAGGTTCAGGTTCAAATCCACCGGGAACAGTAGCACCTGCAAATCCAAACTCTTATATAATTCTTGATGCGCCCCTGGCAGGTGATTATACAGTCGGCCTGGCACTATTCAGAGCACACTCAGGAAAAGATATTACATTTGAAAAACGGGAACGAATAGTTGAAATAACGGAATTGGTTAACGAAAGTTATTTATATCCGGATGGATGGGAATTAAACAATTCTCCTGATGTCTCTATAACAGGTGAAACTTCTGAAATAATTGATCAGGAACCATTTAAAGATTTGGTTTATACTCATTCATTTATACAGGAATACTACGTTCCTGTTTTAAATGGAGAAGAGTACGATGGTTCACTTTACTATGAGTTTACACCTGAACAAATTGAAAGATACAACCTTAGAGAAAGAGGTGTATATGCAACAATCACTGAGGCAGTTAATGATCTTAACCTGAGAGGAATAAGTGCTGCAGTGCGGTTAATCTTAACCGATGCAACTTATCCTACTGAAACTTTTCCGATTGTATTCCAATCTGTTGTGGGTACAAGCTCAACTAATACAATTACAGTAGTGCCCGGTGTAGGTGTAACAACAACTATCACATCATCATCAGCACTTCCTGTATTTGATGTTGACGCTACATCTAATGTAATTTTTGATGGACGGCAAAATGGAATTGGTTCCATTAATGCAATGACGATAAGCAATACATCCACGGCAGCAAATGCAACCGGTATAAGATTTATTAACGGATCAAGCAATAATATCGTGCGGTACGTAAACCTTGTTAGTATGCCTTCGTCAAGTACTACACGTGCTATAGAACTTTCCACAGCACTACTCAATCCTGCAGGTAATTCTGATAATCTTGTTGAATACTGTGATATTAATGGTGGCAGATATGGGGTCTATTTTAATGGAACTGCTGCAAATCCAAACAACAATAATATTTTCAGAAATAACAAGGTTTACGAATCTACATTTGCAATGTTTTATATGATCACTGCTGCAAGTAATACAACGATTGAAGGAAATGAAATGTATAATCTTACAGCACAGAACAACGCTAACAATGGTATTAATTTTGCAGCAAGTGCAACAGGTGGTATCAATAATTTTATTTCAAATAAAATTTATGATATTCAAAATTCCAGCACTTCAACTGTGAGAGGTATATCAGGAACTCCTGCTGTTGGTTCATCTCTGAATATCATTAACAATTTCATTTCACTTACAAATGATAACGGAACAAAAACATCTATATATGCTATCCAGATTTCCGGGACGACAGAACACGTTGCAAATATTTATTACAACACAATGAGAATCGGAGGGGTTCATACCGGAGGCAGTGCCGGTACAATAGTTTCCGGTGGACTGATAAAATCTAATACGGGTGCAACTTCCACATTTAATTCTAAAAATAATATAAGTGTAAACAGTAGAACGGGTGGAACTGCCGGCGTTTTCCATACAAATTTCTTTGTTGGCGGAACAGGTATTGTTGGTACGCTTGATATAGACTACAATGTTTGGTTTGCCAGCGGTGATGCGAGTTCATTCCACTCAGGCTGGAACGGATTTCTCTATAATGATCAGCAAGCTTATAGAGATTCAGCAGCTCCTTATGAACAAAACTCTATCTTCTACAATGTGAACTTTGTATCAAATACTGATCTTCACGTCGCTGGTGCGTCAATCGGAGATACAACACTTTCCGGAATACCAATTGCCGGAATTACAACAGACATAGATGGACAAACAAGAGATCTTGTCAGACCATATCGTGGTGCAGATGAAGGTGATACTCCTCTTCCGGTTGAACTTAGCAGTTTTAGTGCTGCAGTTTCAGGAAACGGAATTAAACTTATCTGGAGCACAAATTCCGAGAATAACAACCGGGGATTTGAAGTAGAGCGTCAGATTGATAACGTATGGCAGTCTGCAGGATTTGTGGATGGTAATGGTACTACCACAAGTGCTTCACAATACAGCTATGTGGACAATTTTGATTTCAGATCCATTAAAGGCACAGTTTCATACAGGCTCAAACAAATCGATTTTGATGGTTCATATCACCACTCAAATATTGTAAATGTGGAAGTTGACTTTACACCAAAAGAATTTTCACTTTACCAGAACTATCCGAATCCGTTTAATCCAAGTACCAGGATTAAATATGCTATTCCTGTTAACAGTAATGTTAAAGTTATTGTTTACAATCTGCTTGGTGAGGTTGTATCTGAATTAGTTAATTCAGTCCAGGAAACAGGATATTATGATGTGGTATGGAATGCAAAAGACATGGCTTCCGGTTTATATTTCTATACTATCCTGGCAAAATCAACTGATGGGACAAAAGATTTTACATCAGTTAAAAAGATGATGTTAGTTAAGTAATATTAATTCATACGAATCAAAAAAAGAGACGACAATTGAGTCGTCTCTTTTTATTTTAAACTGATCGTTAAATGGAATGTGGAATATTAATTCTTCTTTACTTTAGCCTTCAATTTATGTTCACCTGAATTTTTAAAGTAAAGAGTAATTTCGTTCTCATCACCAAATAATAAATCTTGTTTAAGTTTCATCAGCATTATATGATGAGCACCCGGCTTAAAATTAAACTCAGATTTTGCAGGGATAACTATATATTCAACTTCGCGCATTCCCATCATATCATCTTTTTTGTATGTCTCATGTATTTCGACTTTTCCGGCCAGTTCAAATTCAGCTTTATAAAGGGTGTCCGCTTTATCAGAATTGTTGACAACATTAAAATAAAAGGCTGTTGCCATATCCTTAGCGCCGGGTCTTATCCATGGTTCTTTGACTATCAGATCAGTTGTTTCCTGCTGACCAAACATTAAAGTCACAAAAAAAAGAAATGAAGTGAACATTTTATTCTCCTAAATATTTTACATCTTCAAAAATAATTTGCGGGTCAACTGTACTGCCTTTGTATTCAGCGCGTATTCTTCCTTGTTTATCAACAAGTGTAATTCTGTCAGTATGAATTACATAATAACTTAATTCGCCATCATCATTATAGGTTGAATCATCCGGAATGGCTTTAATGCCCATCATTCGATTAAACTGATTTACTGTTTTTGTATCTCCGGTTAACAAATTCCAATCACCGAAATCAATATCCCTTACCCTTCCAAAATTTTTTAGAGTTGAAGGAGTATCACGTTCAGGGTCAAATGTTACAAGAATAAACTGAACCTCAGTGATATTATTCTCGACTAACTTTTTCCAGGTCAGATATAGGTTGTGTGTTGTCATAGGACAAATATCAGGGCAGTGTGTGTATATAAAGCCGAAGAGTGTTACTTTATTCTGAATAACCGAATCAAGTTTAACTGATAGGCTGTCCTGATTGGTGAATGAGTAATTCGTTCCCGATATTTTTTTACCGACGGGTAATCTTTCTCCGCAGGAATAAAATACAGATAGTGCAATCAGAAAAATCAGTAAATGGGGTTTCATAAATATTACAGAGTAAATTTTCTACCTTAACTTAGTTTAAATAATAGAAAATAGAAACCCGGTTTCGTGATCAGACTCTGTTGAGATTAATCTTCTAAAGTAAACCCGATTTTAATAGTTACTTGCCAGTGAGTCACAAGTCCATTATCAATATGGCCTCTTGTTTCGATAACTTCAAACCATCTCATATTTCTAATTGTCTGATATGCTTTGGTAATTGCATTCTGTATCGCCTGTTGAACTCCTTCCGGTGATGATCCGGTCAACTCAATATGTTTATAAATATGGTTCGCCATAAAACTCCTGATAATTGAATTGTTGATTTAGTGAAATATGATAAATAAAAAATTAGTATAAAAATATTTTTTAGAAATTAAGTAATAATTTGAAACTATATAGAAAAAGTTTCATCATACTGGCAGTTACTAAAAAAATTTAAGGAAAATAATGTCAACCAAAACAGCTATTGTAAAGCAGGTGCGGGGACTTACACTTGCAGGTAAATCAGATACAAGTCCATGGATAATAATGGATGGACCGGAAAATCTTGGGGGCAATAATCTTGGAGTCAGACCTAAAGAATTAATTCTTCACGCGCTCGGAGGTTGTACTGCAAGCGACGTGGCAAGTATATTAAGTAAAAAGAAAGTAAAGCTGGATGCATTTGAAGTCAACATTTCAGCTGATGTTGCTGAAGAACATCCCCAGGTGTTTACAGATATAAAACTCGAATATGTTTTTTATGGAAGTGATGTTCAGGAAAAAGATGTGGAAAGAGCAATTGAGTTGTCAATTACCAAATATTGTTCTGTTACTGCAATGTTGATTAAAAGTGTTAATATTACCCATACCCATAAAATTGTCAGACCTCAATAATCAAAAATATATTCGCCGGAGTTTTACTACTCCGGCTGAATTATTGTGATCTTAATTTTTTTGATATAACCCTATAACATTCCCATCAATATCATTTATTAAAGCATACCATCCCATAGCGGGAATTACTGTCTTTGTTTTAAATATTTTTCCTCCTGCCTCGGTACATTTTGCTATCACTTTATCAATATCTCTTACGGCAATATGGAACACTGTTGTATTACCAGTTGCAACAGAATCTACTTTTCTTAGTCCCACCATAATACCATTATGATTGTTAAAAAGTTTATAACCATTTCCAAAATCTTTAAAATCCCATCCTAATATCTCCATAAAGAATTTTTTTGATTTATCAAGATCGGTACAGGGAATTTCAACGTGAGCAATCAATGGATTCATTATAACCTCAAATATTTTTATTTAATTAGAAGATTTTCTGATTCAAAATAATTTTTAGAAAGTGAATATCCAAACCTGTATATATTGAGCAAACAGAAAAATGGACGGAAGATTTCAGCTAACAGGTTTTTTATTTATTGATCAAAACTGGTGTTGCTTGTATGTGGTTAATCAAATAATTATTTTTTGTCCGACTTCACCAAACAATTGCCTCAAACTTATTTGAAAGAAGTTCTACATCATGTTGCAGTCTTTTTCAAAATTTATCCTTTTCCTAAAAATGCTTCTTAATATATTTATCAACAAACCAGGAGATGAAATATGAACCTAATTGACAGGGCAAAAAATATTTTAATTACACCAAAAACAGAATGGGAAGTAATTAAAAATGAAAACCTTAGTGTCGCTGAAATGTTCACGGGTTACGCGGTAATTTTAGCTGCTATACCGGCTATTGCGGGATTTATCGGACGTTCACTCATAGGTATAACAGTCCCTTTTGTTGGTACCACAATCAAAATTCCAATTGGAACCGGTTTAGTATGGGCTGTTTTATATTATTTACTAACTCTCGCAGGCGTGTATGTGATTGCACTAATTATGGATGCACTGGCTCCATCATTTGGGTCCTCAAAGAATTTGGTAGCATCACTAAAGGTAGCTGTATTTTCCTCCACAGCAGCCTGGTTAGCAGGAATCTTTACGATTTTCCCTTTGCTGTCAATACTTTCAATTGTTGGATTATATTCATTGTATTTACTCTATCTTGGAATGAAAACAGTTAAGGAACCTCCACAAGATAAGCTTGTAGGTTACTTTGTAGTTTTATTAATTCTAACAATAGTAGTGTACTTTGTGGTGGGTGCAATTGTTGGAGCTATTGCTCTCAGTGGATATGCTGTTACTGGTTATATGTGATTCTATCAAAGCACGGGTAAAATAATTTTTACCCGTGCTGTTACATTGCTTAATCAGAAAGCCAACTGACCGGCTAGTAATATCTGATTATATTTTAACTGTGATTGATCTGTATTTACAATATAGTTGAATTGAATTTTTGTCACTTCGGTTGGCCAGTAATTACAACCCAAAATTACTAAAGAATTTTTTTCACCGATTAAATCATCAGGGTTTAATACATCATACCTGGTTAAAACCTGGACTGATTTCGATAAATGATAACCTGCGGTAAATTGTAATCCCGAATTGGTTAGCGTCTCACCTGAATCTGGTTCGGAACTTTCGGTTATAAACTCACCGGCAAACATAAAGTCATTGACGGTTAATTTAAAATCTCCACCAGCGGTTAACTTTTTGCCTGCAAAGGATGATGATGTTACTTCGTTGTACGCTGCATTTCCACTTACTAATAGCTTAGCATTTTCACTTATGACAGGGGTAACTATTATTCTTCCAACATACATGAATTTATCATCATCATTGGTTGTGTTTATGCCGTTTCCATTGAACATACCGGCAATTAAAGATACAGCATCTTCAACAACATTACCACGAACCTGGAAACCAATTTGTCTTTTGGGTGAGTAGGCTGATGTTACTTGTGAACGGCCAATGAAATCAAGTTGCGGATCACTTGTGAGATATTCACTGCTGAAAGGTGCTTTAAACTGTCCGGCATCCACTCTTATCACTTTTGAAAACTTGTGATAGATCATTGCATCAAGGATGGGTTTACTGTTAATGAAGTTTGTCTGCATCGAATAACCAAAACCTTCGTCAAATTCTCCTGATATAGTTAATCTTATATTCGTAAGACTAAAACCATTGTTACCGCCCAATGTTCTTTCATTTTGATAGTCAGCCACAGTCTGGAAAAACAACCCGACATTAAAATATTTTTTCTTAAAATTTTCTTTAAACTCGCTGAAAAGTGGGGAGTCCTGCGCGGTTACGGTCTGGACTGCCAGCATTGTTATCAAAAAAAATAGTGTTCTCATTGCTCTCAATTTATCCTCCATAAATTAGTTACAGTAATTTAAATAATTCCCGACTTATTATTATCGAAGATGCAGATCAACTTTAAAGATGAGATTACAATTTCTTTTAGACAGCAAAGAAGTTTTGGCTTATGTTATCAAAATCAGTTTTGCAAACAAGTTCTGATATTTTCAATCTCGGAAGGGGCATTTATTTTTTTGTAGTACTGAAGCGCACTCAGGAGATGGCTCCGGCTTTCTTTTGTACGTTTAATTTCCTTGTACAACAAACCTAATTCATATGAAGTTTCTGCCTGGTTAAGATTATTATTTAATTCAGTATTAAGACGTAAACTTGTTAAAAGATAGTTCTCAGCCAGTTCAAAATTGGAAAGGTTTCTTTCAATAATTCCTTTTACTTTATAAACTTCTGCAATGGTTAGTTTGTCATTAAGTTTGGTAGCAATATCCATAGCTTTATCAGAAAATGCGCTTGCAAGCACAAAATCTTCAAGCAGCGTGTACAGATAAGCTTTGCTGATGTATGTAATGCTCAATGTTGGTAAAAATCCTGCCTGAAGTGCTGCTGAAATACTCTGATCAAATTCTATAAGTGCATCTTCATAATAATTCTTTTTAAGATGAACCATTCCGATATTGTGATGTATCTCAGCTATTCTTCTCAGGTCACCTATTCTCTGAAAATTTACAAGTGCGCGTTTAAAGTAGGAAAGTGCCAAATCAAAATTTTCCTGAACGGTAAGAGTTATGCCCATATTAATTTCGACTTTTCCTCTTAATGCTGCATCATCGGTTTTGTTCAGGTAACTTAAACTTTTTTCGAAATGAGCCTTTGATTTATTTATACTTCCAAAATCACCGAAGATGGTCCCCAGAAGATTTTCACATTTAGATCTGCCTTTAAGATCATTTAACTTATTGAATAATTCGTCTGCCCTTTTAATGTTTGATCGGCTTTCTTTCCACATTGCCTGGCGGCTGTAAAGTTCACCTAAAGCCAGATAAGCGTTTGCTGTAACATCCTTTAGCTGTGAATTTTTCTTCGTGATTCCTAAAATCTTTTCATGAATATCAACTGATAAAATAAATTCACCCGCTGTAATTGTGATCTGGCCAAGTGTAAGGAGTAATTCAAGGAATCTGTGTGAATCGAGTTTATTTGAAGCAAATGTGATTAGTAAGTCAATGCTGTTTCTGAAAGATGAATCATCCTTTAGTTCAAGAAGTATCTGCTTTTTATCAGTACTGCTTACTCTTGATGGTAGTTTGTTTTTATGTTCGGCGATTGAAAGAAATTTTTCAGAGAATTCAGAAATTTCCTGCTGACTGAAAAAGTTGTTTAGTATCTCGCCAAATAATCGTTCTTTATTTTGAACAAAGGATTTCAATGTTTGTATGCCTTGAGGATTTCGGGGTTAAGAATTTATACTAATCGAATAATTATTCTCTGTCTGAATTTGTTATTTATTGATTCTATTATGCAACAGATATGCCAGATTACCAGTATAGAATTATTTCTCTTTAGTTTTATAGTTAGTTGAATTTGGGTAAATATTGCAAAGATTCTTTAGGAATTATTACGATATGTAAAAATATTTTATGTTACAGAAGGAAGCACACATCTGAAAAAGAGACAAATCGCGAAATCAAAAACAATTAAAACTGATTTTCTTTGAGGTCTTATATTTGGTTACATTATAAATAATTGCGTTGGGTTAAATAATAAATAACTGTTCACTTTACCAAAAGCATTTTTTTTGCAGCTACTTTTCCATCCGCAGAAAGAATATAAAAGTAAAATCCGCTTGAGAGATCACGGGCATCAAACTCAATTTGATGACTTCCTGAAGGCAGTACTTCATTAACAAGGATTTTTATTTCATTACCTAGTATATCAACAACCCTCAAAGTCTGGTGTATTGATTCTTTTGTCTGCCATGAAATAGTGGTTGAAGGATTGAATGGATTCGGGAAGTTCTGATTTAATTGAAATGATTCCACGTTGGATGAAATTTCATTAATACTTGTAACCGGTGACCTGCTGATTATATATTCACTTCCATCGGTAATCACGTCGTGCATAACTGATCTTCCGAGGTGTGATTCAAAAATTACCAAAGAATCTGTAACCTGACCTTGTCTGAAATATGCTGTTGTCCAGTTGTCCGGTACACTTATTAATACCGTCAGCCAATACTTATAAATTTGCGGGTCAAGATTGTTTACCAACCTGAACCTCATTTCATTTTCATTTACCGAAATTATTTCATTTACAGAGCTTTGCCTTGCACGAATATACCTCATTACATTCCCGGCAGTTTCAATCCACACCTTTGATTCGGCGCTTTTTGTCTCAAGCCATCCGCAGTAAAGGGAAAGCCATTCTGTTGACATCGGCTCGTACAACCCCTGGTTTATAAGACCAGCTATTTGATCAAACGGTACAACTTCGTGAATCATAATTATTCCCCACGTACTGTCTGATATTGAATTTTCAGTCCATTCCATAAAATCATTTAGCTCATCAAGATCATCTGCAGCAGAATTACGGGGCATACTGAATGTCACCGGATATGATTTTAAACCATAGACCACCGGATTATCACCATCATTCGGCAAAGGTCCAACGCTTCTTCCGGAGATATAAAATTCGGAAGTGAGTGAATCCACGATTGCATTATGATCTGAATATGGATATGCGATTGACACACATTTATTTTGCAGCCGCTGTTCAATTTGTTTTTTGGAATGATAAAGTTCGTAGTTAATGGTGTTTGGTGTTAATGTATCACCAGCAGGAAGTGAAGTCAGGTACGGATGATTTAAAGTATGAGAACCGATTTCATGCCCATCCCAGCTAATCTGTTGGAACATGGGCCAGGTTCCGTATCGCCAAATACCGGGAAGCGATTCTGTTAAGAAGGGGGGAAGCACATAAAAAGTTCCTTTAAAACCATATTCATTAAGAACCGGTGCGGCATATTGGGAATGCGTTAATAATCCGTCATCAAAACTAAATGAAAAAGCTGAATGATAGCCCCATCTCCACTTTTTAATTTCCGTTTGCGGAGTGAATTCTCGTTCCTGTGAATAAATAAATTGTGCTAAAAGTAATATTGTTAGTAAATAAATATTTCTGTTCATCAAATTTTAATAGTATCGTTAAAATAATTCTACAAATATCAATCCGTAATTAATCAGTTTAACCTGATCAAAATTAAATAATTTCCGCATGAGAATATATTTTTCTTTTCTCAAAAAAAATATTGTTCTAAGTTTGAGCCAGATATTTTTTGCGGTTAAACCTAATAAATCTAAAAATTGTCTTAATTGTATAATCTTTAATTAAAATTACGGGGTAAGTATGAATCTTTTTAAAAGTATTTCAATTCTCTTCACCTTTCTTCTCCTTTGTTCCGGTAATAATATTGCACAGCAATATGAGCATGAAACAAGTACAAACATTCCTGAACTTTCTGATTTTCACGAGGTGATCTATCCTATATGGCATGAAGCATACCCGGAAAAGAATTACAAATTGTTAAAAGACTTTTCTGACAGTGTAAAAACTATGGGTGAAAAAATATTTATTGCTAAACTACCGGGAATTTTGAGAGACAAAGAAACAAAATGGAATGAAGCAGTTGCAAAATTTAAATCCTCAGTTGAAGAATACACTAAAGCATCAAAAGGGAATGATGATAGTAAATTACTTTTAGCGGTTGAAGAATTACATACACGTTATGAAGGTCTTGTAAGAACAATTCGTCCCGTTGCAAAAGAAGTTGACGAATTCCATAAAGACTTATATGTTATTTATCACCACTACCTGCCCGGCAATGATCTTGAAAAAGTAATGACAATGGCTGACGGACTAAAAGAAAAAGCACATTTGTTAACTGAAGTAAAATTATCTTCAAGATTAGCAGATAAACAGGAGAGGTATAACAAAGCAGTTGAAGAGTTGATCAAAACCACCGATGCATTTGTTGAATCATTGGAACAAACTGATAACGAGATTATTAACCAATCATTAGATAAAATGCACACGTGTTATCAAAAATTAGAAGCTGTTTTTGATTAATAGTTTTAATAGTGAGTTGTTAAGGCGAACCGTCTTAACAACTCATAAATAATAATTACTTCATACTCCTGATAAAATATCATTCATAAAAACTTTTATAATTTTTATTTCATCATCGTTAATGGTATGACCAAGCCCGGGATAAATTTTCTTTGTTACGTTTCCGCCCATTTCTTCTAAATATTTTTCAGTGAAGTGAACTCTTTCTATCGGTATATGAGGATCAATATCACTGCAGCCAAGAAAAATACTACTGCCATTTAAAGACGCGCCGGGTTTTATCCTTATTATTCCATCCGGTCCAATCAATCCGCCGCTGAGACCCACGACGCCACCAAATTTTTGCGGGAACCTTGAACAATATTCAAGTACAAGACAAGCTCCCTGCGAAAAACCAAGAAGTATTATTCTTTCACTTGATATCCCTTTTTCATTTAATGTTTTTAAAGTGGAATTGATTTTTGAAAGTCCGGATGTAATTCCCGGTTCATTATCATCAACAGGCGCTAAAAAACTGAATGGATACCATGTGTTGTTATTAGCTTGCGGTGCGGCATACAAAAAATCTTCTTCCGCAAATACTTCGGATAACGTAAGTATACTTTCTGCATCGGCGCCTCGCCCGTGAATGAGGATCATTGCTGCTTTTGCATTTTCTACTGCCGCACCTTTATAGATTACAGGCTTATCTTTATGAGGATCTTTTGTATCAAATGGCATTTATTATCAATCAGTAATAAGTGATGGTAAAGATTTTTCAATTAACTGCCTGTCCTTTTCATACCACGCAGGAAGTTTTAAATTTTTTCCAAGTTGTTCAAAACTTTCATCCACCGTAAAACCGGGAGGATCAGTTGCTACTTCAAACAAAACATTGCCCGGTTCACGGAAATAAATTGAATGAAAATAATTCCTGTCAACAACGGGTGTAACGTGTAATTGTTTAGAAACAAGATTTTCTCTCACTTCAATCTGTGTAGTATCATTTGCTGTACGCCACGCGATATGATGTACTGCGCCAATACCCATTCGTCCTGTCAATTCATCCGGTAGATGAAGCATATCATAATATGACCCGGGTCCTGCTGAGTTGCTTTCATACCTTGTCCGGTTTTTTTCTTCATACACTTTTTTAAATCCCATAACATCAATAAGAAGTTTTTCGGTTTCTGATGTTTCATTTAGTGAAGCAGTAGCAGTGTAAAATCCGCGAATGGAATGTTCAGCAGGAATATCTCCATTAAACCAGCCATCTCTTTTTTCTTTAGAAGATGCAACAAGTTCAATTTCAAAGTCATCCGGATCAGTAAAGAGAATAACCGATTCATCAAATCTTTTAAATGGTCCTGACGTATGAATTCCAAGACTGAATAAACGGTTTAGCCAGTAGTCGATCGATGAAGGCAATATTGAATATGCAATTGAAGTAATTTGTCCCGCGCCTTTTCTTCCTTTAGCGGCATCAAGCCAGGGAAAGAATGTAAGTATTGTACCGGGTGAACCTTTATCATTCCCATAATACAAATGATACGTGTAAGGATCATCGAAGTTCACAGTTTTTTTAATGAAACGTAATCCAAGCTGTTTACAGTAAAAATCATAGTTGCGCTGTGGGTCACCCGCAATTGCTGTTATGTGGTGAATCCCATTAATGTTATGGTTCATAATTACCTCTTAATGTTCTGATCTTATTATACCGGGCAGGAAAATTTAATTAACCGTGATGTTCAGAATCGTCCTTACAGCACTCATCAAGACTTTCATAAGCATCCGTATCACGCTTAACATCATCCGCATCATAACCGGCTTTTGAAATAATTTTTCTTATTTGTTCTACCGTAATAAGAGCCTGGTCGTAGTCAATCTCAACGTTCTTATTCTTCAAGTTAACTTTTACTTTTGTTATTGAGTTATTATTTCTGAATGCTTTAATAATATTTTTTTCACAGGTTTTACATTTAATTGTGGGTGTACTTATCAAAACAGTATTGATAACTGACGATTTTATTTCTGTTTTTATTGAAAGCTGCGAATCTTTCATCGGCTTAAGTTTTTCATTGTTGTTATTTTTTTCTTCACCGCAGCCAATAAACAATGAACAAATTAAAAAGACAACATAAATATATTTCATACTCATCCTGTTTATTTCACTATAATTATTATTTAACAATTTTTGAAATCTGTTTGAATTCATCAGTGCCGCTTTCATTTAACAATTCAAACAAAATTGATTCTGTTGATGTCACTTCAACACCGTGATTTTTCATCCTGTCGAGCGCTATCCGATAATCAGTTTCTTTCCGTGAAGATACAGCATCAGCCGCAAGGTTAACCTGGAAATCATTTGCAATAAGATCAAGGACAGTTTGCTGAACACATACATGACTTTCAACACCGGCAACTACAACTTGTTTTACATTGTTGTCCTTCAGCCGTGTAAAGAAATTACCGGCACCAAAACAGCTAAAACTCATTTTCTGAATTGCACTCAAACCTTCCAGTTCTTTTAACAGCGGTGCTGCAGTTGCTCCAAGTCCTTTCGGGTATTGTTCTGTATAAAAAATAGGGATGTTCAGTACTTTAAATCCTTTGATCAGTTTTATGGTATTATTAATAACTGAATCCTGATCAGACATAACCTTTAATATTTTTTCCTGGATATCAATTATTATCAGCGCAGTAGTATCGCGCTGAAGTATTTTACTGTTTCTTTTTAAAGTATTTTCCATTGTGACTCCTCTTGAAAAAATTATTCGTATAACGGATCCATACCGTATTTGCCGCAAGCATACATCATAAGTATTGAAGCAAGGTCAACCAAAGCTTTTTTCTGGTCTTCTGCATGAATGATCAGATCATAAACTTCGGCAACAAACTGCATGTTCTTAAGAATTTTTGCCAGTTCACGATAAGTCGGTGTTCCATGCCAGTTTGCTACTTCTTTTATTAATAATTTTTCATGCCTTCTTAAAAATTCATTAAATGAAATAGTTCTTTTTGATAATGCGGTACGAGGTCTGCAAATAGTGATAAGATCGTTAAAGTAAGTATCCCACTGTTCGGCGAGATGCTTATTCTGATCACGCATAACATACTTTGCTTTTTCTAGTGAGAATTTTGCTTTTGTAAGTGATTTAAAATTTGAAGCAAGAGCGTAACCATCGTAACTGGCAAAACCGCTTTCAGAATCTATGTATTTCCATCTTCTAAGTAATTGGGTAGCAGTGTAAATAACTATAACTTTATCAAGTCCGCTGTCAACAGTAATGTATTTATTATGTTGTGCGTTGATCACGGTGAACCAATGTTCCCAGTTATCCACACTTAATATACATGGCAATCCTTTTTTCAGATGATCGTTTAAAGCTTTAATTGCTTCCTCGGGAGTTTCTCTCCGGAAATATTTCATTCGGCAGTCAAAACTTTTTGCAGCTTTAGCCAGTCCGATTTCATCTGTACCGTACCACCAGGTACTGCCGGCTCTTCTGCCGATCTCTTTTTCGTTTTCAAAAAGACCAAGCATAACAAGACCATATTTTAATGCAAATGGCCCGCATTGATATTTATAAGGTTGGGGATAAAAACTCATCTGTATGTTGAAATTATTTTTTCAAGAGTGATTTATGTTGGATATAAAATTCTATAAAATTTTGCTGAAAAGCTATTTTTCTTTATTTTTATTTTAGAATGAGACAAAAAATAAAAGTTGCAATAGTCTATAATGAAGCCCACCCGGATTTTTACGCAAAATCTGTTGACCATGAAGTAAAAGAGCTTGATTTTATCCCATATTTCGAAGTCGATGAACTTACCCCCATCGAGGAATTTGAAATTATTGCTGATTCTCTGAAAAAAGCAGGTTTAAACGCTTATACTCTTAATATAAGCGATGACCTTAACGTACTTCTCAAAGAAATAAAAAAGAACCAGCCTGATGTTATCTTCAACTTTATTGAACTCTATAAAGAAAACGCCAGACTTGAGATGAATATGGTGGGACTTCTGGAGCTTTTAGGAATTCCGTTTACCGGGGCATCTTCAATATCGTTGGCTAATTGTCAAAATAAAGTATTGGCAAAACGATTGCTGAAATCATCAGGGATAAAAACACCTGAATTTTTGCTGGTAAAAAAAATTGTCAAAAGAATTAATCATAAACTGAAATTCCCTGTTATAGTAAAACCAGCTTTTGAAGATGCAAGCGTGGGAATTGAAAATGAATCTATCGTAACAAACGACAGACAATTAGTTAAAAGAATTGAACATGTATTAAATTACTTTCAGCAGCCCGCTTTACTTGAAGAATTTATTGATGGAAGGGAATTAAATGTTGCTGTACTTGGTGATAAAAACCCGGTACCACTTCCAATAAGCGAAATCAGTTTTGCTAAAATGCCGGATCACCTTTTTAACATTGTAAGTTACCAGGCTAAATGGGACCCGATGCATGAATCTTATCACAAAACCATTCCTGTTTGTCCAGCAAAACTTCCAAAGCGTATTGAAATCAAAGCTAAAGAAATAGCCCTGAAAGCATTTAAACTAATGGGATGCCGTGACTATGCTAGAATTGATATGCGGCTTTCACACAAGAATGAATTGTATGTACTTGAAGTAAATCCGAATCCAGATCTGACTGAAGGTGCGGGGTTTATGAGATCTGCAGAAGCTGCCGGATATACATACTCATCAGCATTAAAAAGAATTGTTGAACTTGCGCTGGAAAGAAAGGTGAGAAACTGATCTTATTGTCAAAAGTCAATTGTGAAATGTCAAACGTGTTTGGATCAGTTTATTAATCCTTCCTTTGACGTTTGACATCTGACATTTCACATGTTACAGCTCAGATAATATTCGAATCACATCTATTAAATTCATTGCTTCAAAATCCGATTTTAAATTTTCATCCCTTGAGGGATATTTTGTTTTGCCTGTATAAATCAGAATAGATTTACTTCCTAGTTTTTGAACAGGCAGAATATCTGTTTCCACATCGTCGCCGAGCATAATAAATTTTTCGTTTTTGCTGAATCCTAGTTTAACAAGAGCATTTTGAAAATATATCTCCGATGGTTTGCCAATAAGTTTGGCCTTTTTCGAAGTTGCATATTCAAGTGCTGCAGTAAACGAACCTGCATCGAGTAAAACTTTTCCATCTTTTAACCAGTACCTGTTCTTCTGCATAGCAATGATGTCTGCACCGTTTAATATTTTTACGAGCATTTCATTAAGAATTTCATATGTCCAGTTTTCTTCAAGATCACCAATTAAAACAGCCTCAGGATTTTGATCATCTTTGATCGAACTGAATAAATGTTTTACTTTATCACTGCAATAGATTGAAGTTGTTTTGTAATTCGATTTAAGAAAATCCACAGAAGCTTCAACTGTTGTGATGACTGGCAGATTAGTCTTTATATCATTTGCTTCAAGAAATTTTCTTACATCATCTGATGATTTCAAAGTGGAGTTGCTTAAGATCAAAGAAGGAATTTTCCTGTCACTCAAAAAGCCGAAAAACTCTTTTGCATCCGGTGCAATCTTACCTGAAAGATTTATAACACCATCAAAGTCTATTAAAAGGGGAGAGGTAATCATTATTAAAGATTATAATTTGGCGGAACAATTTTGGTTATACGTTTAAGCAGTCTCTCAATAAATTTTGTAAACACAGAGTTTTCTTTGTTAGAATATTTTTCACCATAACTTCTTATCGCAGTTGATATTCCAATGTCTTCACCTTTCTCAAGACTCAGATAATATTTATGTGACATAATATCCGCATATAGTTTAACCGAATTTGTATCCGGAAAATAATCGAACAACTTAACTTTGTTAAACTCATTGATGATCGGTTTGTAAATTTTTTTTATCCATTCATTTGCGGCTGTTTTAATATCGATCTCGTGTCCGGCTTTTTCACTTAAATACCATTTATGTTCTTCAATTTGTTTAAGTATTGAATCAACAGAATACTGGTCTGTGAATTTATAGAAATGCGACTTTGTTATTAGACCTGTTGTATTCTCAAAAGCTTTTACTTTGTTCAGAAGCGAATAGTAATTTTCATACTCTTTAAGAAAAAAATCTTTATCATTTTTTAATGATACTTCCGGTTTGTCCATAAGTTCATCATTGGTAGTTTTCATCGATTCAAAAAATCTGTTAAGATCTTTTTGCCTTTGTTCTTCGGTAATTGTTTTTAAAAACTGAATTGTTTCCGAATCTGATAGAAAGGCTTTTAGCTCTGTTTTTATTTTAGCTTTATCATCTTTTGTTTTGATGAACTTGATAAGAATATTTGAAAGTGAAGCATCGCCCCAGTAAATATTATTGAAGTGAAGCTCAGCCAATAATTCTGCTGCTGCGGTATAGATAGTATTGCGGCTTGTTTCGGAAAAATCCCATTTAAATAAAATTGAATGCGGAATTGATTTACCTTCAAGAATTGTAACAATGAAAGCAAGCACATCTTTATTTGGTTCACCTTCTTCAAAAAGATTTTTTTTGTAAAAAATATAACCGGCGGGAATAAGAGTATGAATGCCTTTCTCCAACAATTTGGAAAAAGTTTCACTTTCAAAGTAAGCATTAAGTGCATTCGTCTGTTTGACAGCAAAAGCATAATCTTTTGTTTTGATAAATCGGACAGTATGTTTTGAAATTCCTTTTCTGATGTCGAGAAACTTTGCGTCCTTTTCAGTCCACTCATTTAGCGGAATATTCCACGGAAGGTCTTCCAGGTTGGACCTGTATTCGGGAAATAGATTTAGTACGAGATATTTTTTATCCATTTAAAGAATCAATTTCTGTTCAAGAATAGGCTAAATATAATTGAATAAAAAGAATTGAAAAAATTTGTTGTATTAACAATGAGTTAAAGTTTCTGATCAGTGAAAATCAGTTCCATCTGTGTTATCTGTGTGCCATTGTCTTTTGTGAATGCTAAAAATACAACCCGTACCATATCCCTGTTGGAGTTAATCTAACGGCAGGCAATGGCAAACGCACAAAGTTTAATTCAGAGATTAAAAATTTCAGGAAGTTACTTTCACCAACCGGAATTTGTCTTAAGTCAATATCAAGCCCGATAAAAATTTCACGTCTTCCGCCTTGCGGACTGTCAGCAATTCCTTCAGCACTGTAACCAACTGCAACTCCCAATGGTCGTAACCAAACAGGAACATCTTCTTTAATTGATGAAGGGAGATAATGATAAGCATTTATTCCGAGCCAGAAAGTTAGTCCTTCATAATCATCAACCGGATTTGTTGCACCGTTATTATATTTATGATTTTTCAATGCGTCTGAAGTATGATAACTGAACTTTGGCTGCAGCCCCCCGAACTCATCAGGATAAAGCTGATTAAGAGCGGAGAAGCCCGCGCCGGCAGTATTAGCAAGAAGATCGCCCCAGCTAAAACCCCATTTGGCAAAGAAGCCATCCATTATTTCAATCTGCAGCATCCAGAGCCAGCCGGTCAATGAACCGTAGAGAATTGATTCATTGCCTGATACTCCTGCCCAGCGATATGCCTTGGTTGTTAAGTCACTCACAAAATATGAATGAAGTCCATGTCCGTATTTATCCATTAATTGGTACTTTAATCCGTCATCATAAAAATTAATCGTGTGGAATTTTGTGGTTTCGTTCTTGTACCACATCTCTTTCAGTTTTAAATAACCAAGTACATCTGCCGTCGCTATCACTCCGAAGATTGTATAAAGTTTTGTGCTGTTGACATCAGAATTATCTCTCCATGTAGTTCCGTCACTTAATATTGCACCGTCATAAAATCTTTTATCCTTTAAAATTTTCTGGTTAAGTTCATCACCAGGAAAATTTCTTAATGAAATCCGCGATGACTTCAACTGAAATTGTGATGAGCCGCTGAAGCTGTTTTTTAAATATTGTTTTGATTGTAGGTTCTGAAGTTCATCGAAAGTCTGCGCAAAAGTCAGCCCGGAGATTGAAACAAATCCAAACAGAAAAAAGAATATTAAAAATTGATTTCGCATTTAATAAATAAGTATCGATGAATAACACTTCAAAAATATTTTTTAACGGTATAATTAGCAATGTATTATCGAATAATAATCGTAAATAAAAATGTTTAGTTAAGTTATGAATTTCACTATGTTAATATCAGCTAATCTTTAGAATTGTTTGCTGGAATATGTTTTCGATGTTAAAGTAAAAGTTGTGAGTTGAAAGTTGTTAATCAAAAATAAAAAAGGGTGAACTGATGAAACAAAATTTTACAATCCGGTTTATGTCATTTCTTACTATTCTTATAGCGTTCTCAACCTGTATCTATGCACAATACCCGAATATCCGCGTGAGCAGCGTTGGATTTAACGATCCCGAAGAAGTTACAATTGCGATCAACCCTGTAAATCCCAACATACTTGCTGCGGGTGCAAACATAAATTATTTCTACCGCTCAACAAACGGCGGCACTACCTGGCTGCAAAATGAACTTAGTTCGACACTTGGTGTCTGGGGCGATCCGGTTGTAATATTTGATAGTCTTGGCTATCTGTACTATTCGCAT